>JAJZPC010000031.1 GCA_021811385.1 Deltaproteobacteria bacterium
TCCCGGCGGCCCTGCTCTCCATCTACCCCCAGCTGGGAGCGCTCAACGTCATGCGTCTGGCCAGCCCGCAGAGCGCCATCCTCTCGGCGGTGATCTTCAACGCCCTGGTCATCCCCTTTCTGGTGCCGCTGGCGCTCAAAGGCACCAAGTTCCGGCCCATGCCCGCGGAAAAGCTGCTGATCTCGAACCTGATGATCTACGGAGTGGGCGGCATCATTGTGCCCTTTGCCGGCATCAAAGCCATCGACCTGGTGGTCGGTTTATTTGTATAATGATTTATCCCGGCGACATTCGGAGAACCAAACCATGAAAGAACTGAAACCAGCCATTCTGATGTGCCTGTTGTTCACCCTGCTCTGCGGCGGATTCTACCCGGCCGTGGTCACAGGCCTTGCCCAGGCCCTTTTCCCGCACCAGGCGAACGGCAGCCTGATCATCGATGCCGGGGGCCGGGCGGTGGGCTCGGAACTGATCGGCCAGCCCTTCTCCGGACCGCGCTACTTCTGGCCCCGGCCCTCGGCTACCGCCGAGTTTGCTTACAACCCCATGGCCTCGGGCGGCTCCAACAGCGGCCCTGCCAACCCGGCCTTCCTTGCCACAGTGGGGGAACGGGTCGGCGCCCTGCGGGCCACCGGCGTCAGCGGCCCCATCCCCGCCGACCTGGTGCTGGCCTCGGCCAGTGGCCTTGATCCCCATATCTCCCTCGACGCGGCCCGGCTGCAAATCCCGCGCATCGCCTTGGCCCGCAACCTTTCCGTGGATGCGGTGGCCGGCTTCGTGGCCAACCATACCGAAGGCCGGCAGTTGGGCCTGCTGGGAGAGCCAAGGGTCAATGTCCTGCTGCTCAACCGGGCGCTGGATAATCCGTGAACAACGACAGCGACGACAGCCGGCCTTCGCCGGAGGCCATGCTCAAGCTGGCCCAGGCCGAAGAAGCCCAGGCCGACCGGGGCAAGCTCAAGATCTTCCTCGGTTATGCGGCCGGGGTGGGCAAGACCTTCTCCATGCTGAGCGCGGCCCGCCAGCGCAAGCGGGAAGGCCGCGACGTGGTGGCGGCCTACGTGGAATCCCATGGCCGGGACGAGACCGACGCCCTGCTGGCAGGCTTGGAGACCATGCCCAAGCTGCGCCTGGACTATCAGGGGGTGCCGCTCTTCGAGCTGGATCTCGACGCGGTGCTCACAAGACATCCCCAGATCGCCCTGGTGGACGAACTGGCCCACACCAATGCGCCGGGCTCCCGGCATGAAAAACGCTGGCAGGACGTGCAGGAGCTGCTGACCGCGGGCATCGATGTCTACACCACGGTCAATGTCCAGCACTTCGAGAGCTTAAACGATGTGGTGGAAAAGGTCACCGGGGTGGTGGTGCGGGAAACCGTGCCGGACAACCTGCTCGATCTGGCCGCCGAGATTCAGCTGGTGGACATCCCGCCGGATGAGCTGCTGGAGCGGCTGAGCGAGGGCAAGATCTACATCCCCGAGCAGGCGGCCAGGGCCATGGAAAAATTCTTCCAGCCCGGCAACCTCATCGCCTTGCGGGAGCTCTCCCTGCGCCGCGCCGCATCCCGGGTGGACGACCAGATGCGCTCTTATATGGAGGCCCGCGCCATTCCCGGCCCCCGCACCGTGGCGGAACGGCTGCTGGTCTGCATCAGCGGCAGCCCCTTCGGCGAGAAGCTGATGCGCACCACCCGGCGGCTGGCCGACGAGATGAAGGCCCCCTGGCATGCGGTGTACATCGAAACCCCGGACACCGGCCGCTTCAGCCGCGAAAACAGAAAACAGATCTGGCGCGATCTGAGACTGGCCGAAAGCATGGGCGCCACGGTGGCCTCGGTCACCGCCGCCACCGTGGCCGAGGCGGTGGCCGAGTACGCCGGCCGCCACAACATCACCAAGATCGTGGTGGGCAAGCCTACCCGGCCCCGCTGGCGGGAACTCCTACGACCGCCCATCGTGGACCAGATCATCCGGGCAAGCGGCGAGATCGACGTCTACGTAGTGAGCATGAACCCCGGCGAACGGCGCACGGCAACGCAGCAGCGCCGCCAGCTCCGCACCATCCCCTGGGCCGGGCATGCGGCGGCCATGATCCTGGTGGCCGGAGCCACGTTGCTCTGCAGCCTGGTCCAGCCTTTTTTTTCCCCCACCAATATGGTGATGTTCTACCTGCTGGCGGTGGTGCTGGCCGCTGTCCGTCTCGGCCTCCAGCCGGCCGTGTTCACCGCCTTCCTCGGCGTGCTCGCCTTTGACTTCTTCTTTGTCCCCCCCGTCTTCACCCTTGTCGTGGCCGATACCGAATACCTGCTGACCTTTCTCGTCTTTCTCACCGTGGGGCTGGTGATCAGCTCCCAGGTGGCCAGAAGCCGCGAACGGGCAGAGGCCTTGCGTTTGCGCGAGGTACAGACCGCCAGCCTCTACTACCTGAGCCGCGATCTGGCCGGGGCCGCCGATCTGGTCGCCATCACCGGCGCGGTGCTCCGCAACATCCGGGAAAGCCTGAAGGCCGAGATCGTGATCTTCCTGGCCGACGGGGAGCAACTCAAGATCATCTCCGCCAGCGAAAACCTGGATCTTCTCGACCTCAAGGAGCGGGCGGTGGCGGACTGGACCTTCCGCAATCACCAGGAGGCGGGGTTCGGCACCGCCACCCTGGGCTCGGCCGACCTGCTCTACCTGCCGCTCAAGACTTCGGCCAATATCCTTGGCGTGTTGGGGGTGAGGATGACAGATCCGGCCGACTACAACTCCCAGCAGCACCGGCTCCTGCTCGATGCCTTTGCCGGCCAGACCGCCATGGCCCTGGAGCGGGTCCGTTTCTCCCAGCAGGCGGAGCAGGCCCAGATCCTTCAGGCCAGGGAAAACCTGGAGCGGGCACTCCTGAACTCCATCTCCCACGATCTGCGTACCCCGCTGGCCTCCATCACCGGCGCGCTGAGCAGCCTGCGGGACCAGGAGGGGTTGGACGAGACGGCCAGGACCGAGCTGCTGGCCACGGCCTGCGAGGAGGCGGCCCGACTGAACCGCTTTGTCGGCAACCTGTTGGACATGACCCGGTTGGAAGCAGGGGCGGTGCGGCTGAAGTACACGCCCTGCGACGTGGAGGAGCTGATCGGTTGCGCCCTGTCGGTGCTCGATCCGCGCCTGGGAAAACGGGAGATCGCGGTGCGCCTCCCCCCGGATCTGCCGCTGGTGATGCTGGACATGGGCTGCATGATCCAGGTGCTGGTCAATCTGCTGGACAACAGCCTCAAGTATTCGCCGCAGGATCAGCCCATCGGGATCAACGCCCGGACCGACCGTGAATGGCTGGTCATGGAGATAATCGACCATGGTCCCGGCGTTGCCGAAGCAGACCTGGAACGGATTTTCGACAAGTTCCACCGGGTACCGGCGCCGGAAGGGGCGCGCGGCACAGGGCTCGGCCTTTCCATCTGCAAGGGGTTTGTCCAGGCCCACGGCGGCACAATCAACGCCGCCATCACTCCCGGCGGCGGCCTGACCGTCACGATCAGGCTGCCCCTCGCCCCACCTCCCCAGACAGAGGGTTCCACCCATGGATGAAACAAAACCCGGCGACCACCCCCCCCGAATCCTGGTGGTGGATGACGAGGCCGCCATCCGGCGGCTGCTTGCCACGGTGCTCGAAAGCTCCGGCTTTGTTGTGCATCCGGCGGAAAACGGCAGCCTCGGCCTGGCAGCCGCCGCGGCAGTGCGGCCGGACCTGATTCTCCTCGATCTGGGACTGCCCGATCTGGACGGAGTGGAGGTGATAAAACGGCTGCGCGAATGGTCGCCCGCACCGATCATCGTGCTCTCGGTACGGGAACGGGAGGATGACAAGGTGGCCGCCCTGGACGCCGGCGCGGACGATTACCTGACCAAGCCCTTTGGCGTGCCGGAGCTGCTGGCCCGCATCCGGGTATCGCTGCGGCGGGTGGTGGACCAGGCCCCGGAGCCGGTTTTCCACAGCGGCGAACTTGAGGTGGATCTTGCCCGGCGACTGGTGCTGGTGGCCGGTCAGGAAGTGCAGCTCACCCCCACCGAGTACGAAATCCTCAGGTTGATGGTAACCCACGCAGGCAGGGTACTGACCCACCGCCAGCTGCTCAGCCGGATCTGGGGGAGTTCCCATCTGGAGCAGCCGCATGTGCTGCGGGTGAACATCAGCAACCTGCGACACAAGATCGAGCGCGACCCTTCCCGCCCCACTGTTCTGCTCACCGAATCCGGGGTGGGATACCGTTTGCGGGCGGACCCATAAGGCAACACCAGCCTGCCGTCGCGCCCTCTTTTCCCATGCCAACCGGGCCGGACTGTGCTATGATGCAGCCCTATGAAGATCGCCCTCATCCAATACAATCCAGTTATCGGCGACTTTGCCGCGAATACCGCCAAGATCACCGGTTGGTTGGAAAAGGCCAAGGCAGCGGGCTGCCAACTGGCCATCCTGCCCGAGCTTGCCCTCAGCGGCTACCCGCCCCAGGATCTCCTGGAGCGCCCCGCCTTTCTCGACGATCAGGACCGGGCCTTTGCCCGGCTGGTGGCAAAATCCCACGACATCGGCCTCGGGGTCATCTGCGGCCTGGTCACCCGGAACCCCACTCCCATGGGCAAACCCCTGCACAACAGCGGGGTGCTCTTTGCCGACGGCGAGGTGCTGTTCACCACCCACAAACAGCTGCTCCCCACCTACGATGTCTTTGACGAGGCCCGCTATTTCGAGCCGGGAGGCAACAGCGGGACCTTCCGCTACAAGGGGTTGCACCTGGGGCTCACCATCTGCGAGGATATCTGGAACGACAAGAGCCTCTTCCCCCGCCCCCTCTACGCCACCGACCCTGTGGACGGGATGCTGGCCCAGGCCGATACCCCGGTGGACCTGCTGATCAACCTGGCGGCCTCGCCCTTCAATCTGGGCAAGGGTGCTGTCCGGCACAAGATCTTCGCCAACCTCTGCCAACGCCACCACCTGCCCTTCATCTACGTCAATCAGGTGGGCGGCCAGGATTCCCTGATCTTTGACGGCAACAGCGTCGCCCTCGATGCGCGCGGCGCGGTTGTGGCCCGGGCCGCCAAATTTGTCGAGGATATGGTGGTCGTGGACACCGCAACCTGGCAGGGGGAGATCCACGCAGCCCCCTGCGGGACCGGGGCGGAGCAGGAGACCGGCGAGGTCTGCGAGGCCCTGGTGCTGGGCACCCGCGACTACGTGACAAAATGCGGCTTCAGCCAAGTAGTCATCGGGTTGTCCGGCGGGGTGGATTCGGCCCTGACCGCAGCCATCGCCGCCCGCGCCCTGGGGCCAAAAAACGTGCTGGGGGTGGCCCTGCCCTCGCCCTACTCCTCGCCGGAAAGCCTGGAGGATGCCGAGCAACTGGCCAAAAACCTGGGGATCGATTTTACCGTCCTGCCCATCACCGGTCTGTTCGAAGCCTATCTCGCCGCCCTGGCCCCTGTCTTTGCCGGGGCAAAGCCTGATGTCACCGAGCAGAACATCCAAGCCCGCATCCGGGGCAATCTGCTCATGGCCATTGCCAACAAGCAGGGGCGGCTGCTGCTCTCCACCGGCAACAAGAGCGAAAACGCCGTGGGCTACTGCACCCTGTACGGCGACATGAGCGGCGGCCTGGCCGTGATCTCCGACGTGCCCAAACAGTTGGTCTACGGCCTGTGCCGGCATCTCAACCAGAACCGGGAGATCATCCCCCTTCGCACCATCGACAAGCCCCCCAGCGCCGAGCTGGCCCCCAACCAGCGCGACGAGGACGACCTGCCGCCCTACCCGGTGCTGGACGCGATCCTTGCCGCCTACCTGGAGGAGCACCGCTCCATTGCGGAGATCGTGGAGATGGGCTTTGCCCGGCCGATGGTGGAGGACGTGGTCCGCCGCATCCGGGTCAACGAGTACAAACGCAAACAAGCCCCCCTTGGCCTCAAGGTCACGACCAAGGCATTCGGCCAGGGCCGCCGCTACCCGACGGCCGAGGGCTACCGGGAAAACGTCCTGCCATGAAGCTGCCCCCTATCTCCCCGCGCGCCACCATCCTCTGCCTGCTCCTGGTGGTGCTGGCCCTGGTGGTCCGCGAGAACCTGACCAAGAGGCCGGACAAGCTCTACCAGCTGGTCAACGGCCAGGTAGAGATGTGCCTCTCCTGCCACAAGGAGGAAAAGCTCGACCCGGCCCATGGCCGCGAGGTGCTGGGCTGCTCGTCCTGCCACCTCGGCGATCCGCTGGCCATCGAGAAAAATCCGGCCCACAAGGGCATTGTCAAGAACCCCGGCGACCTGCGGGTGGTGGAAAAAACCTGCGGGGTCGAGGGGTGCCACGCCCAGGATGTCAAGAAGGTGAAGAACTCGCTCATGGCCACCAACCGGGGGATCCTCGCCACCCTGCTCCACTACTGGGGCGAGGCCCCGGACCAGAACGGCGACTTCTCGGTGGAGGAGCTGATCACAACCGGCAAGACCTCCCTGGCCATCGACTACTTCCGCAAACTCTGCGCCACCTGCCATCTCTGGAAGCAAAAGGGGGACATGGAAGGGTTCTTCGGCGAGAAGGGCGGCGGCTGCACCGCCTGCCATTACACCCGGCCCCAGGCCCCCACCGCCACCAGGCCCTGGGAAACCTTTTTCCGCTTCGGCCAGGACAAGAAAAAGCCGCACCCGCTCATCAACAAAAAGGTGCCCATGGAAAACTGTATCCGCTGCCATAACCGGAGCGGCAGGGTGGGCACCTCCTTCATCGGGGTCTACGAGGGGGAGAGCTACGGAACCCCCTACGAACACGGCGGACCATCGAAAAAGGAGCTGCCCGGCGACCGCTACTATCTGGACCTGCCCGCGGACATCCACCACCAACAGGGCATGGCCTGCATCGACTGCCACACCCGCGACGAGATCATGGGCGACGGCAAGCGGCACGCCCATTACGAACAGGCGCTGGAGATCTCCTGCGAACTCTGCCACACCAACAATGGCGCGCCCGGGACAACCAGAAAAAATAAAAAACTGAACAATATCAAGCAGGAACCCGATGGCCGCTTCGTGCTGACCGGGAAACTCGACGAGAAAAAACATCCCCTCAACCCGCCCAAGAACGGTACCTGCGATTACCCCGGCCACAAGCGGATGGGCTGCCAATCCTGCCATTCCAGCTGGATTCCGCAATGCTACGGCTGCCACGCCAAGCGGGACATGCGGGAAACCCATCTCGACAAGCTGACCGGCAAGGAAACCGACGGCTGGTGGGAGGAGGGCCGCTCCTACCTCCGCTACGAGAAGCCCATGCTGGCCGTATGGAAGGACAAGATCGTCACCGTCACCCCCGGTTGCCAGGATGTCGTGACCCTGATCGACAAACAGGGCAAACCGGCGGGTTCCTTCAACTCGCTGACCATGGCGGCCCTGAGCCCCCACACCACCCAAAAGGCGGGCCGCACCTGCGCGGACTGCCACACCTCCACCAAGACCGTGGGCTTAGGCGAGGGCACGGCCTGGAAGGAAAAGGGGGAGTGGCGGTTTTCCGGTGTTGACCAGGGGCTGCAAACCCAGGCCGGACCCACCCCGCCGCTGGACGGGTACGTAAACATCGAGGGCAAGCCGCTGCAAAAAAGCGCCCGTCCAGACCTGCGCCCCTTCAACAAGGGGGAGCTGGCCCGCATCCTGCGGGTAGGGCAATGTTTGCCCTGCCACAAGGATTACAGCGACAAGATGTACACCAATTACACGCCGGAGCGGAAATGCCCGGTGTTTGACGAGGAGTCCGGAACCACGAAACGATAGAGCCTTTTGCAAAAGTCGTCATCCCGGCGAAGGCCGGGGTCCGGAGTTGGCTGTAACGTGTTGAAATGACTGGATACCGGCTTTCGCCGGTATGACGAACATTGCATGTATCACGACTTTTGCAAGAGGCCCGATAATCCCGCTGGGCCGCAGGCTCAACAGCGTGAGGTACAACCTGCAATCAACCTATGGGTACCGCTGCGAAACTCTTGCACAATGTTTCGCGGCGCAACCCCATGCCTTCAGCAACACCCCCGGAGGACCACAATGCGCAACACCATCTTCTTGTGGAGCATGACCACCCTTTTGCTGGCCGGATGCGCGGTGGAACAGCCGCCCGCGCCGCAGTCCCTTGCCCCGAATGCAACCACGCCAAACACCAGGGCACAGGCGGCGCCAAATCCGGTTACGCCGACCGCCCCGGCCCACACTGCTGCGCCGCAACCAGCGGTGGTGCAAAAAAACCGGGCCACCGGCACGCAGGAAGATGCCCGGCGCCATATGCTTCGCGGCATGGCCGCCATTGAAATAGCCAAATCCAACGATGACTTGGCCCTGGCCGAAGACGAGTTCCGCATGGCCACCGAAATCGCCCCGCAGATGGCCATTGCCTGGTTCAACCTGGGCAAGGCCCAGAGCCAATTGGGACGCAATGACGAGGCCATGGCCAGCTATCGCCAATACCTGACCCTTGCCCCCGACGCCAAGGACGCGCAGAGCGTACGCGATGAAATCGTCAAACTCGAATTCCGGAGGGAATTGGCGGCCAAGGCCCAGGCGCGGGTGGGACTCTGGGTGGGGCAGGACGGCTCTTTTTACCGCCTGACGCTCAACGGCAATCGGCTGACGCTTAAAACCGACGAGCGGCGGGTGCCGGAAGAGGAAGTGCGCTCCACCTATTCCCTGGTCGGCGATGTCCCGGTCGGAGGGTACACCCCGGCGGAATACCAGCTCACCCTGCAGGGCAACCGTCTCACCGGCACCTGGAGCCGTGGGGGTGTGCGCGCGGACAAATGCATGATCCCCCCGGACACCTCGGAGGCCACCGGCGAACTGAACGACCGTGAGGGCAAGATCGTCCTGCACCATGAGAGCACGCGCTACCAGGCATCCACGCAGATGTCCCTTCTGGGCGACGACAGTTGTAGCGGCGTCGTTGCCAGCGGAAAGAAAACAGCGGAAGATACGCTCTACGGCCCCCTCGGGAAAGGCGGGCTGGGCGTGGTACTCTATGGACTCACGCAATGGTGGGATGGCGGTTTCTCCATGGTCCAATACGGCTGGCAGGGGCGCTTGAGTGTGCGCGTGCAGCCGGGAACCCCGGCCTTTGAGGCGGGATTGCGCGACGAGGATGAGATACTGGCCATCGACGGCGTGGCAGTCAAAAGCCTCCCCGCAGGTCAAGCCGTGGTCCGGCTGCGCGGAGAACCGGGAAGCACCGTCAATCTGGAGCTCTGGCGTAAAGGCAACCAAGCCCCCTTCACCCTCGCCATCCAGCGCATCGATGTCTCTTCGCTACAAGCCAAACAATGATGCCCCAGGATACTGACTGAACTGAACAGCCGCACTCTTCGTATCAATCTGGAAACAGCGGGAGGAGAAATAGTATGTCTCAGCTGAAAGCGCTCTTGGGGCTCACTCTGTATCTTTCTATCATGGCCGCTTTGCCGGGCTGCGCTCCCATGGATTCCGGAGGGAGCCAGCCCAAGGACGTTATCCCGGCAGGGTACACCTATCACCCCCAGCCCCGGCCCGGCATTGAGAGCCCTGAGGCGGCGAAGAAGGATCTGGCGGCCCTGCTGGCCGGCAGCAAAAACCCCGGCATCAAATATTACGGGCAGCCCGGCCTCAACACCACTGCCAACGAGGGAGCCCTAAAGGCATTCATCCAGGGCAAAAGCGGGCCGATCACCTTCTGGTACGACGGCCAGAACGAACTGCTGTTCATGGCCTTTTCCGGCAGTAGCGCCCTGGACGACCGGATTGAGGTGCATCCCCGGATCCTCTTTTTCTACACCGATCTGTTGGGCCATTCCATCGTGGTTGAAAAAACAACGGAATGGCCCGCCTGGGGCCGCCATGTTGAGGGAAAGAACCTGGGCGGGCTGGTGCGCCCCTATAAAATCCATTTCCCGGGGCTGATCTCCTTTGTCTTCGAAGATCTGCCCGATGCGCAACGGTTTGCCGACGACCTTTTTGTTATCCAGCAGGCGTTGCAGAAAAATCGTGACGAGCGACTCGCCATTTTTCAGGCAAAGGCGGCCCAATATCGCGGGATGAAGGTCAAACCGCCGGTGTCGGAGGAGCAAAGAAAATATATCGTCCAGGCCAATGCCCTGAATCAACAAAGGGACTATGCCGGGGCCATTGAGCTGTACAGCAAAACCATTGAGCTGGACCCTGTGTCCTATCCGGAGGCGTACTTCAATCTGGCCCTGCTCTCTGCGCAGATGCAGCGGTTCAAACCGGCCATCGCCTACATGCAACAATACCTGTTGCTTGCGCCAGCCGCCAAGGATGCCCGCGGCGGCCAGGACAAAATCTATGAGTGGGAAATGATGCTGCAGAAAAAAGAGCGGCAACAATAAGACCCGCCCTCAGTTGAGAACACACCCATGAAATGATAAGGAGGGAATAACAATGTCCCCGAGACAAAGAATCCTTGGCCTTGGTTGCATTATTTTCATCATGGCCGTAGTTGGGGGCTGCTCGGCAACAAATTCCGGAGCCGCCCAGCCCGAAGACGCTATCCCACCAGGGTACACATATTCTCCGAGACTTCCGCCCGGGATTGAGAGCATTGATGCGGTGAAAAAAGATCTGACAGAGATATTTAACAACAGGAGCAAAGCACCTTTTATTAAATATTATGGCCAACCTGGCATTAATACTATCAGAGAGAAAGACGCGTTAAGGGCGTTTGTAAAACCTAGGGAGCTTGTTCTTTTTACATATGATTCTAAAGGCGAATTATTATTCATGGACCTTGATGGCGTTAAAGTCGTCTTGGAGGACAGAATTGAGCTGAACCCCCGCATTGCTTTTTCCTATGATGAGTTAGTAGATACCCCTTTTGTTGTCGAAAAAACCCAGGAGTATCCCTTTGTCACCATGTATGCGAGTTTTCGCGATGGCCGGGATACAGAATGGCAGACTCAAACGTACACTGATCAAGATTCGCCTGGATTTTCTTTACGTCCGTACAAGATCAATTTTCCAGGTTCGATTTCATTCCTTTTCGGAAACCTTTCCGATGCTCAAAGATTTGCCGATGACCTCTTTTTTATCCAGCAGGTGCGGCAAAAGAAGCATGACGAGCGACTCGCTCTTTTTGAATCAAAAGCGGCTCAATACAAGGCGCTTAAAATCAAGCCCCCCATATCAGAGGAGCAGCGCAGATACATCGTCCAGGCCAATGCCCTGAATCAACAAAAGGATTATGCCGGGGCCATCGATCTGTACAGCAAGGTCATCGACGTCGATCCGGTCTCCTACCCCGAGGCGTACTTCAATCTGGCCCTGCTCTCCGCGCAGATGCAGCGGTTCAAACCGGCCATCGCCTCCATGAAACAGTATCTCCAATTGGTGCCGGACGCCAAGGACGCCCGCAGCGCCCAGGACAAGATCTACGAGTGGGAATTGATGGCCCCCCAAAAATGATGGCGACATATACGGATTGCTTGATAGGAACCCATCTTATTGAGGAGATATAACGTAATGGACACAATCAGGCGGTTTTTGGTTTCAGTGGTTCTTGTTCTTCTTATCGCCATATGGGGAGGATGCGCCGCCGCGCCTGCCGCAACACCTGAACCTAAACCTGAAATTTATTATCCCAAACTGCCACCCGGAATAACGACCATCGAAGAGGCAAAACAAGACCTGGCAATCCTTTTGAAAGAAGTGGACGTAATTTTTTATGATAGGTCCAATTTTAAATTGCCCGGGGAAGGCGTTCTGCGAGAACTATACGGAAAATATCCTCGCATGCTCATAAACAACATTCTTTACACGGATGATCGTTACAACATATACAAAGATGAAGGCGGCACCATTGATGTTTTTGATGATCGAATAGATTTCCCTTTATTCCCGTTATACTATAAAGAGCTTTCCGGGGATGTCACAATACTGGTCAGGTGGGGCTATATGGTTGAATTATCTCACCATGTACAGTTAAGAACGTCTAAAGCCACTGCGCAAAGAATAGCTGACGACCTGTATTTCATACAGAAAGATATTGAGAAGTATAATGATGGGGAATTGGAGGTTTTCAAAGAAAAAGCGGCTCAATACCGCGCTTCAAAAATAAAGCCGCAGGTATCCGAGGCGCAGAGAAAATTTATCGTGCAGGCCAATGCCTTTACCCAGAAGAAAGAGTATGCCGAAGCCATTGCCCGATACAATAAAGCCATTGAACTTGACCCCGTCTCTTATCCGGAGGCTTACTTCAATCTGGCCCTGCTCTCTGCCCAGGAAAATCACTTCAAATCCGCCATCGGATACATGGAAAAATACCTGTTGCTGGCCCCTGACGCCAAGGACGCCCGCAGCGGCCAGGATAAGATCTACGAGTGGGAAGCCATGGGGAACAATTAGAGCCTGACGGGATTCGGACACAGGATATGCAAATGAAACATTTTCTTAATCATCTTCTGATCCTCTGTTTTTTGCTGTCGCCACTGCCGGCCTGGGCCGGGCCTGCGCTCGATTGCGAGGGCTCCGCCAAGGCGTATGCGTTGCAGGGCATCCCCTGCACCTGTGTAAACGGACAGATCGTGTGCGATAAACCTGCCGGGGGGCACAAATCCAAGAAGCATGGCGTTACCTCCGGGGATATCAACGCCATGGTCGTGGGCACCATCTTCCAGGGGTTGCTGACCTCCATGTTCGCGCCCCCCAGCAGCCCGAACAACGCGCAGGAAGCCCTTGCCGCCCAGCAAAAGGCAGCCGCCCTTGCCGCCCAGCAGGCGGCCGAACTCCACCGCGCCCAAGAGGCAGCCTTCCAGGCCGAACACAACAGGATGATGCAGTCGTTCAAACAATTGGATGGTTCCCAGGGCGTGGCCTTCAAAAGTTTGTCGGATGCTTCCCTTGCCTTTAAAACCCTGGACGATGACCCGGAGACCCTTGCCGCCGATGCCCGGAAGCCCTTTGACACCGCCGCCGAGCCAAGACCGCCCACCCCCTTCTTCGGTGACACCATGCCGCTCAAGGATATCCAGTTTCTGGTCAACCCGGAGAACGACCCCAGGGTTGTCGATCTGAAAAACGCCACCACCTACGTGACCAAGAATCTGAAAAATGAGGGCGATGGCTCTGCGCCAGCCACGAAGCCGCGCGATGGAAAGGCTAACGGCAAGCCCATAACCAAGGCGCCGGACTGCGCGAAGCTCACCCAAAAATTGCAGGGGTTCCTCACCCAGAGGGACAAGTTCCACAACACCATCACCATGGCGCAGGAACAGGTAACCACCTGGGAAACCGCCAACCGCAACGCCCTGCTCAATGCGGCCAAGGACGGTATCGAATACTTCACCGGACAATTATTGGAAGGGGTTGCCAATCGGGGAAAGGCGGCGGATCGGTTGCAGCATATTTACGAGAAGAATGCCGCGCAGATGGCGCAAGAAGGGGTGGATATCGCCGCGATAGAGGCCAAGATACAACGACTAAAAATGCTCTCTTCCGCAGGCAAAATCTCCGAACTCACCAGCAACATCCTCGACTGGCAAACCTTCATCAAGGACGGGATGTCCGGCCTGATGTCACAGTTGACCTCCTCAAACCAGGAAGTCCACGCCCTGCTCGACGACCCGAAACTGCAAAAATACTTCGAAACAGAATCCCCGGAGCTGAAGGCCCTGCTCGACATTTCAAAAATAGCCGCCTCCAATAAGGTTTTCGGCAAATGGGTCGCGAAAAAAATCCCCCTCATTGCAGGGGTCGAGCTTTCGATCAATCAATCCTACAACGGGCTGGATTGGATATTGAGCTTCAAACGCATGACCGAGGCCAACAAGATCAACGGCAAGGTTCTGGCTTCAGCCAAAGCGCTTCAGCAGCATATTGATGATACCTCCTGGGCCTTGCGGGATTGCCCTTGAAGGTGAGAACGCAAGGAGAGCCCTCCTCCGCAAACGCTCCGCGCCAATTTGACAAAAACTTATAATTAACTTATATTTTGATATGTACAGTATCGAGTGGCAAAAGAAAGCCCGCAAGCAGCTTGACAAGATAGCCGACAGCGACACCCGCCGGGAAATCAAGAACGCGGTCGCCACTCTGGCCGATTTCCCAAGCGCCACGCAGGTAAAAAGGCTGGTCAACCACCGGCACGAATACCGTCTGCGCGTTGGCCGGCACCGGGTATTATTCGATGTCCTGGACGCCGTTCAGATTGTGTCCATCGAGGAGGTAAAAAAACGCGATGATCGAACCTACTAAAATCCAACCGATCTACCAAGGCGGGGTGCCGGCCTTCGTGGTTATCCCCTTTGCCGACTTCGCCCGCGAACATCCGAAAGAGGCGGAAGCGATAAAACCGCTTCATCCGCGCATCCCCGAGGGGGACGCCGTGCCCCATGAAGTGGTGTCCATGCACATCGACCGGGACATCACCTACCTCCGCGCCTGGCGGGAATACCTGGGCCTCACCCAAGCCGAGGTTGCCGAACGGGCCGGGATCACCCAGGCCGCACTTTCCCAGATGGAATCGGGGGAAGCAAAACTCCGCAAGGCCACACGGGAAAAGTTGGCGCAGGCCATGGGCTTGAACCCGGAACAACTTACCTAGAGAGCAACCATGAACAGGCTGCCCAATATCCATCCCGGCGAGATAATGCGGGAAGAATTTCTCAAACCCATGGGGATCAGCCAGTACCGCCTAGCCAAGGCCATCGGCGTTCCGGCCAAGCGCATCAGCGAGATTTGCGCCGGGAAGCGTTCGGTCACAGCCGACACCGCCCTGCGGTTTTCCCGCGCCTTCACCACCACGCCGGGATTCTGGCTTGGGTTGCAGGCCGACTACGACACCGAGGAAGCTGAGAAAATCGCCGGGGATTCGCTTGCCCGCATCCAGCCGTTGGCTGCGTGAGAAGAAACTGAGCCATGGCAGAAACAATCAAATATTCTTTCGAGGTACGCCCGTTGTCAGACGAGAACGGCGGGGGATATCTGGTGACTTTTCCCGACCTGCCCGGTTGCATGTCCGATGGCGAGACCATCGAAGAGGCCATTGCCAACGCCATGGACGCGGAGCACTCATGGCTTGCAACGGCTAGGGAATTCGGCGATGCCGTTCCCAGGCCTGGGAACTAGACAAATGGGGAAAGATGACAAAGGCCATGAACTTGAACCCGATCAGCTATAATTTCTTGACAATAATTAAGTAAGATGTCCCCGGAATAACCGCCAAATTGTTTATCCGTTTTGTCGAAGGAGGCTAAGCCATGGCGGAGACCATCAAATATTCTTTCGAGGTGCGCCCGTTGTCAGGCGAAGATGGCAAGGGCTATCTGGTGACTTTTCCCGACCTCCCCGGATGCATGTCCGATGGCGAGACCGTCGAAGAGGCCATTGCCAACGCCATGGACGCGGAGCACTCATGGATTGCAACGGCCAGGGAGTTCGGCGATGCCATCCCCGAACCTGGACAGTACAGCGGCAAATGGGTGCAGCGGGTGCCGAAAAGCATCCATGCGCGGCTGGCGGCGCGAGCGGCGGCGGAAGGGGTGAGCATCAATGCCATGGTGGCCGCCTTTATCGCCGAGGGGCTTGGCAAGCATAACTAACGAGATCAAACAACGCGATGATCGAACCTGCCAAAATCCAACTGATCTACCAGGGCAGGCTTCCGGCCTTCGTGGTCATTCCCTTTGCCGATTTTGCCCGCGAACATCCAACCGAGGCGGCGCGGATCAAACCCAAAACTCCGTACATCCCGGAAGGAAATTACGTTCCCCATGAGGTCGTCGGCCTGCACATTGAACGGGACATCACCTACCTTCACGCCTGGCGGGAATATCTGGGCCTCACCCAAGTCGAGGTCGCCGAACGGGCCGGGATCACCCTGGACGCACTCTCCCAAATGGAATCGGGGGAGGCAAAACTGCGCAAGGCCATGCGGGAAAAGCTGGCAAAAGCCATGGGCTTAAATTCGGAGCAATTGGTTTAGCGGGCAAAACCAGAGTCCATTAAGATGTCCCTAATTTTCCGACCTCGATTTCCTGCTTGACACGCACCAGTGGAAGATGTGATGCTCCATGCAGATGTTCGGTGGGTAAATAACACCCCGACTATTTCTTAGCCGGAATTATGTAGCTAGCTATATAACACCCCCATATAGGGTGGACATGTAGCTATTGAAGAGAAAAAACGCTCGAAAATTGCCCACCCAAATCAATTGCAGGGCAAAAAAACGAGCAGAAAAAAACAACTCGAGCTAGTTCGATAATATTATTGTTAGATTTCATGCGCCTAAGACCCGACTGTGGAACATTGCCTTGGCTAGCCGCAGCCCTCACCATTGTTGGGGCTGGGGGTAGAGTTTTTCTTCCTACTCAGATAGCTTGGCCAAGCTATATTTTCATTGGCATCGTTGCAGCCATGGCATTGCTACTCGCATACTTTGGCTGGCAATGTCATGTTGAGCGTCAATTGCCTTCGCCACACTTGCGCAAGCTATTGCTCGATTTTTCTAAGCAAAATCATTTTTCTGGCACCCCTTCTCAATTTAACCAAAGAGCAATGCAAGTGCTTTACGGAAGCGATTTTGCCCAATACGTAACAGAGCCAACTGATTATTACTCGTTGCTAGTCGCACAAGACTTCATTCAGGTCTCTAGCATCACCGATCGCGGAAATAAGCCAGATGGAACACCAGATACGGTTGTAAATATCTGGCTATCAAGTAAGGCAGAAGCATTGATTAAAAATTTTCCTTGAGATGACTGCAACCCAAAAATCAAACCTTTCGTTCGAGGCGACCTGCGCGAAAAGCCGCGCAGGTCGCCTCAGCTCCACGTTGAGCCTATTGAAAACATCGGGCTCCGTCCTCATTTTGCGTTCGGGCACGGTTACTGAGGCACACACCGCCGCATCCATTTTCTTCCCAATTACCAGACCCAAGACAGCCAAGAGAATGAATTGATGCGTCAGTAGCACTGATGTGCTACTGTGTATGTGTATTTTTTTCCACTTAACCCTTGGAGACACCCATGCCCACGACCACCATCCGCCTACCGGAAGACCTGAAAGCCCGCGTTGCCGCGGCGGCGAAACGTTCCGGTATGACATCGCACGGCTTCATCCTTGAGGCCATTGCGGAAAAGACGGAGCAGGAGAATCTGCGCGCTGAATTCGATGCGGTTGCCGAGGATCGCTATGCTCGCATCGTTGCCTCCGGAAAGACGATTCCGTGGGAGGAAATGCGCGGCTATCTGGAAGAGCGGCTTGCCGGAAAAGCGGCAAAGCGCCCGGCGGCCCGCAAGCTGGCGCGCTGAAAATGTCCCGCATCGAATTGGCCCCGGAGGTGGGGGAGGATTTTGACCGCATCCTCGATCACCTTGCCCAATATCAGGTTGAAGATCCGGGGGCGCGCATTCGGGAGATCATCGAGGCGGTCAACGTGCTGGCGCACAGCCCCCTGATCGGCCGCCCCGCGAATAATGACAAGCGAGAACTGGTGATCGGGCGTCGTACGCACGGCTATGTGGCCTCATACCGCTACGTCGCCGAAATCGACACCGTTTTTATCCTTGCCGTGCGCAGCCAGCGCGAGGCAGGCTATGCGACCGGCCCGAAAGAAGACAAGCCATGAGAACCCAATGGCCATCGGACAATAAAGGGAATTCCGTAAGCAGCAGGCTTTTAGCAAAATGATGGAAAGATCCTTTTACACCTGGGACGGCGACGTTCTGGTCCTCAATATCCTCGGCACCCCCAATGCCAAGAAAGACGCCATCGGCAAGGTAAAGGGGCATCAACTCTGCGTCAGCGTCAAGGCCGTGCCACGGGGTGGAAAGGCGACCGACTACATGGTGCGCTTCCTGGCCGAGGAGTTCGGTGTTTCGGTGCGTGATATTGAAGTCGTGACCGGCAGGATGAATGTCAATAAGGTGCTCAGGATAAAATCTCCCCAGCGGCTGCCAGGGGTTATCGGGCAACAGAAGTTGTTTTAGCCTCTCAATCATCCGAGGAAACCTATGGACACCCCCCGGTTTTCCTCCATCAAAAGATTTCAAATCCGAAGCCGAACGAGTCGCCTTCTTGTTCCTGCTGTATCAGCAGCTCATCGGGTAAACTGCCCCTTGCACTCGCACAAAATAGTGTGTATAGTACACACATGACCAGCGCAGAATTCATCAAGCAGATGGAAAAAGCGGGCTGGGTGTTGCGTGGCGTGAAAGGCTCACACCACATCTTTACCCACCCGACCATCCCTGGCCATGTGTGCGTACCCCATCCGCGCAAGGATTTGGGCGTCGGCCTTGTTCACAAGCTGATGAAGCAGGCCGGACTGAAAGGAGGCAAACCATGAGATACCCGATTGCCATTGAATCTGGTGATGCAAAGACCGCTTTCGGCGTGGTGGTGCCGGACCTGCCCGGCTGTTTTTCCGCCGGGGACACCCTGGACGAGGCCATTACCAATGCAGGGGAGGCCATCGGCCTGTGGATTGAAACCGTGCTGGACGATGGCGGCACGATCCCCATGCCGGGGAAAATCGAGACCCACCGCGCCAACCCCGAGTTTGCCGGATGGATATGGGCGCTGGTGGAGGTGGACCCGACCCTGCTTTCCGACAAGGCGGAACGGGTGAATATCACCCTCCCGGCCCGGCTCCTCCGCCGGATCGACACCTATGCCGGAGCGCACCACGAAACCCGTTCGGGCTTTCTTGCCCGTGCGGCCATGGGCGCCATGCAGGGGCAGGGCGGGGAATAGCCGGATTCCTTCGTCCGGACGAGGCAACCATGAACAGACTGCCAAACATTCACCCCGGAGAGATACTGCGGGAAGAATTTCTCAAACCCTTGGGGATCAGCCAATGCCGATTGGCCAAGAGTATCGGCGTTCCGGCTAGGCGCATCAACGAGATGTGCGCCAGGAAACGTTCGGTCACCGCCGACACCGCCCTGCGGCTCTCCCGCGCTTTCGGCACCACGCCGGGATTCTGGCTTGGGTTGCAGGCCGACTACGACACCGAAGAGGCCTCGGCGCTCCTGAAAATTCTGATCCTCGGCAACCGCCAGATTGAAGAAGGCAAGGTCAAGCCCGTAGCAGAGGTGATCACCCGCCTGCGCGGGCACCGGAATTGATTCCGTCAAATCCTTGATCGCCCCTCTATTCACCGGCCGTCCCCGGTTCATCCTCCCCCTTCTTTTCGCCAAACCCCAAGGTGATCCAGAAAACCCTGGCCAGGGAACGCACCGGCTGGCCGGGGTGGATCAGATGACGCAATTCGCGCAGGGGCGGCTTTCCCTCCTCCGGCGGCAAACCGAACATCAAAGAGGCCGCTGCCAGGCCGAGACAGCCGGCGATGAGAAAACAGAGCCGGAAACCGGCCAACCCCAGATGGCCGATGAGCAAGCCGGCCAAAATCGGCGGCAGGCCGTTGGCGGTGGAGACCCCAAGGATCCAGAGGCTGGTATAGGCCACCCGCCCTTCGTCGCGCACCCGGCAGAGCATGCCCCTGGCGCTGACCATGGTGAAGGCGCCATTGAAAATCGTGGTGAAAACAATGACCACCACCGCCAGCAGTCCGGTCAGTCTGCCACCCGGCAGCAGCCACCACCAGGAGAAGGCCAGCAGGGCATGCGCCACCAGGAGCTGGATCATGGCCGGAACGCTGCCGAAGCGGTCGGCGGCCCGGCCCCAGAAATGAACGGAGCTGGCCACCCCGATCCCGCCCGCGGCAAGGAGCAGCATGATCCTGGTCTCGGAGTAGAAGAGCATGTCACGCAGATACATCACCGAAGCGGCACTGAGCCACATGACCGAAGCGGCGCCCAGCATGGCGAGGATTAGAAAGCGGCGGTAATCATGATCCGCCAGCGCCTCGCGCAGGGCAGGCCGCCGGACGGTTGCCCCGTAGATGAGAAAAAAACGGCTCAGCCCCTGATCCATCCCGAGGATCAGGGCCATGGCCAGGGCAAGGACGATGATGATCACCTGACTCATGGCGACTTCGATGGAGAAATAGGAGCCGAGGAGCGGCCGGGGAACAATCTCGTGCAGCCAGGGATACCACGCGCCCACGCCCACGGCCCGGATGAGGGAAAAAGCCAGGGTGGAAAAGAGAAGCACCTGCCAACCAGCGGCCTCCCCCCAGCGGCTTACTGCCCAGGGGAGAAGAAAAACCGACAGGGAGAGGAGATTTCTGGCAAGCCAGGTCCACACCAACAGCTTTCGGGGGCCAAGCCACTCCACCAGCGGCACGGTGAACACCACCAGCAGCATGGAAATGGGGAAAAAGGAGAGCAGCAAGCCCACCCATGCCGGGGGCATATTGACGGCGCGGGCAAAGAGAACCAGCGCCGATCCGGCGATGCATTGCCAGGAAAAGACGTTGACCGCCGTGAAGATCAGAAAAAGACGGGGCGGCTTGGGAAGCTCCCGCACCGCCGCGAGATATGAGCGCAACATGATATACCCCGGCAAAAAAGGGAAAGAGGCCAAACCATCCCCGACAGGCACCAGCTTATCCGCTCCCCTGCCTCTTGGCAATGCCAAGCATGGCCGGGAATCTTGGCTCCTTGTGCGAAGAGGACTTTTCTTCCCCTGTAATCGCTGGTATAGAGAGAATATTATTCATGTGATGCCGTTCGGCCTGAGCGCAGTTGAAGGGCTCACCGCGAACGGTATAATACTCTGACAGATTTAAAAACCACGACGGACCGGCGCTGGCAGCAGTCCCCGCCTGCCGCTCAACCATAGAGGCACACCATGATCATTACCCCCGTTACCACCACCTCTGCCCGAGGCAAAGAGATCCTCGCCGGCCTGCGCGACCGTTTCCAGCTGGCCGACTCTGCCTGCCAACAGACCGTGACCAGTATCATCGACGACATCCGGCAGCGCGGCGACGAGGCGCTGGTGGAATACATCCGCAAGTTCGACGCGCCCAAGATGAGCGTCAAACAGCTCCGGGTCAGCGACGAAGAGCTGCACCAGGCCATGGAATCAGTGGACGAAGACTTCCTCGACACCCTGGAACTCGCCATCGAGCGCATCTACACCTTTCACGAGCGGGAGAAGGAACAATCCTGGATGGTGACGCGGGAAGACGGCGCCATCACCGGCCGGATCGTGCATCCGGTGGACTCGGCCGGGCTCTACGTGCCGGGCGGCCAGGGCGGCAAAACCCCCCTGGTTTCCTCGGTGCTGATGAACGGCATCCCCGCAGCCATCGCCGGGGTGGAACACCGGGTGATGATGACCCCGCCCGATAAAAACGGCAAGATCAATCCCGCCCTGCTGGTGGCGGCCCAGGAGATCGGGATCACCGAAATCTACAAGGCGGGGAGCGCCTGGGCCATCGCGGCCCTGGCCTACGGCACCAAGACCATCCCTGCGGTGGATGTGATCGTCGGCCCCGGCAACCAGTATGTGACCGAGGCCAAACGCCAGGTTTCGGGCCGGGTGCGCATCGACATGATCGCCGGGCCCAGCGAGGTGCTGATCATCGCCGACGAAACCGGGGAGCCCTCCTTCATCGCCGCGGACATGCTGGCCCAGGCGGAACACGACCCGCAGGCCCAAGCCATGTGCATCACCACCAGCGAGGAACTGGCCGGCCGGATCGTGGTGGAGCTCAAAGCACAGCTGGCAAACCTCTCCCGCTCCGAGATCGCCCGGAAATCCCTGAGCGAACGGGGGGTGATTTTGGTGGCCAAGGATCTGGAGGAAGCCATCCGCCTGGCCAACCAAATTGCCGCCGAGCATCTGGAATTGATGGTGAAGGAGCCATTTCTTTGGCTGACCCGCATCCGCCATGCCGGGGCGATCTTCCTCGGCCGCCACACCCCGGAATCGGCCGGGGATTATCTGGCCGGTCCCAACCATGTCCTGCCGACCATGGGCACGGCCCGCTTCTCCTCGGCCCTCGGGGTGGAGACCTTCATCAAGAAATCCAGCCTGATCGCCTATTCCCGGGAAGCTCTCCAGGCGGACAGCGAACACATCCAGCTGCTCGCCAAGCTTGAGGGCCTCACCGCCCACGCCAATTCCGTGGCCATTCGGACCCGAAAGGAATAGGCCGGGCGTCCCGGGGATTGCCAAGGGGCCTAACCCGCGGCGGACCAGGGAGCATGGCCGAGATTTTCTTTTGCCTTACCTCCCGTTTTAAGAGTATAGTGCGCATATTGTCCACCTGGGGCCAGACTGTCCCGCACACGTTGTGAGTTATGCCGCATGTTGAAAACCATCCTCATAGTCGATGATTCCGCCATGATCCGTCGGATCGTCAGCCAGCTTGTCCAGCAACTGGGGCACCAATCCATCACTGCGGAAAACGGTCTCCAAGGCTGCGAGCTGGCCGTCGATATCCAACCGGACATGATTATCATGGACATCGAAATGCCGGTAATGGGTGGCTTCGAGGCAACCTGGCGGATCAAGTCGGACCAACGCACCGCCCATATCCCGGTGGCCTTCTTCACCGCCCTGGGGAGCGAAGAAAGCATCGAACAGGCAAAGGAAGCCGGCGGCATCGGCTTTTTAAACAAGCCTATCTGCCGGGAAGAGCTCTCCCAGGCCATCCGCGACATCCTCGGAACGAACTGACCAGCCATGGCCTCTATTCGAGACTATCTGTTCGACACCGCTTTTCTGGACCAATCAATCGACTATCTGGCCGAGGCGCACAATCTCGCCATCACCGTGATCGACAGCGAGGGAACCGTCGTGGCGAGCCGCCGGAGCGAGGGGAGCGACACCCCGGCCAGCCGCAGCTACCCCTTCCGTTTTTCCTCCGACATCGGCGGGATTGTTTGCGCCGCGTCAAACCCGGAGCATCTCGACAAGGCCGAGCCGCACATCCATTATTGCCTTACCGCCCTGAACAGCCAGCTCCTGCGGGAAACCGAACTTCAGGAAACCACCGAGGAGATGCTGCAACTCGCCAGCCAGATGAACTTCCTGGTCAAGGTGGCCAAAAAGATCATCGGCATCGATGACCTGAAAAAATGCTACCAGATCATCCTGGAGGAAATCGCCAAGGCGACCAAGGCGGACCAGGGGTTTATCCAGACCAAGGGAAGATGGGACGAGGAAATCCTCGTCACCCACCGGATGACCATCGAGGAAGTGGCCGCCAACCGGAACAGTACCCAGCTGCAGCGCTCGGCATCCGGCTCCACCATCATCTGCACCCGCGAGGACGGCGCCTCGCTGCTCTACTCGCCGATCAAGGAAAAGGACGGCCTGAGCGGCCAGATGCTTTTCATCCGCAGCCTCGGTCACCGGGCTTTTTCCGCCTCCGAAAAACAGCTGGTCGGCATCATCGAAAACATCATCTCGCCGACCTTCGAAACCTTGCGATTGTACGACAGCCTCCAGGATCTCTACCTGAACACGGTCAAGGCCCTGGCCGCGGCCATCGACGCCAAGGACGAGTACACCCACGGCCACTCCTTCCGGGTGGCCAAGTATGCCCTGGCCATCGGCGAAGAGCTTGGCATCGACAGCCAGCAGCTCAACGATCTGGAAATCGCCGGATACATGCATGACCTGGGCAAGATCGGCATCTCGGAACTGATCCTGGGCAAACCCGGCAAGCTCACCAGCGAGGAATTCTGCCTCATCCAGCAGCATCCGGTCTTCACCGACAAGATCCTCCAGCCCATCAAACTGCCGGCCCGCATCCTCGAAGGCGCGACCCAGCACCACGAAAGGATGGACGGCACCGGCTATCCCCTCGGCCTGGTGGGCGAGGATATCTCCCGCTTCGGCCGGATCATCGCGGTGGCGGATGTCTTCGACGCCCTCACCTCCAAACGCCCCTACCGGGACGCCCTGCCGGTGGAGGAAGCCCTCAGAACCTTGTGCGAGGGAATCGACACGCTGTTTGACCGCGAGATGATCCTCGCCTTTATCTCGGCCCTGCGTTCGGAGCGGAGCAAGGAGGTGTTGAGTGCGATCAACATGGGGCTCAAGCACGACGATCTCCAGAATTTAAACCAGTTTCTCATCGAACTGACCTCCTTCGCCATGACCGCCAACCGGAATTAACCCCTTCCGGCGGATCACAACCCGAGGAAACCCATGCAGGTTCTCAAGCATTTTTTCGACAACAATAAAAACTGGGCCGCCACCATCAAAAAGGCAGACCCGGATTTTTTCAGCAAACTCGCGAGCCAGCAGCGGCCCCAGTATCTCTGGATCGGCTGCGCCGACAGCCGGGTGCCGGCCAACGAGATCGTCAACATGCTGCCGGGCGAGATCTTCGTCCACCGCAACATCGCCAACGTGGTGGTCCATACCGACCTCAACTGCCTCTCGGTGATCCAGTACGCGGTGGATGTGCTCAAGGTCAAACACATCATCGTCTGCGGCCATTACGATTGCGGCGGCATCACCGCCGCCCTGGAAAACAGCGAACACGGCCTGATCGACAACTGGCTGAGGCACATCAAGGATGTCTACCGGTTTCACCAGAAAGAGATCGATGCCCAACCCAACGAAAAAGACAAGCTCGACCTGCTCTGCGAACTCAACGTGGTTGAACAGGTGGCCAACGTCTGCCATACGACCATGGTGCAGAACGCTTGGAAATCCGGGCAGGAGCTGGCGGTGCACGGCTGGATCTATCGGGTGAGCGACGGCATCCTCAGGGATCTCAATGTCTGCACCACCGGCATCCACGAGATTCCCAGAATTCAGCGGATCGCCTGATCTCCTTCCGGGGCCTTCTTCCCCATTCACTTTTCATTTTTCATCCCTAGCCCACAACCATTGCCATGCCTGTTTTCCAATTGAGCGACAGCCTGCTGTTCCCGCCTCCGGCCCTGGCCAGGGAAGACGGTCTGCTGGCGGTGGGCGGCGATCTTTCCGTGGAGCGGTTGCTGCTGGCCTACCGGCAGGGCATCTTCCCCTGGTACTCCCCCGGCGAACCGATTCTCTGGTGGTCGCCCAATCCGCGCCTGGTCCTGTTTCCCGAAGAGTTTCATCTCTCCAAACGTCTGGGACGCACCATCCGGCAACAGGTCTTCAGCCTCACCTTTGACACGGATTTTTCCGGGGTCATCAACCAATGCGCCAACCTCCGCCTTGATGAAGGAGAAGGCACCTGGCTGGACGAGGCGATGATCCGGGCATACTGTAAGCTGCATGAGCTGGGCCATGCCCATTCAGTGGAATGTTGGCAGGAGGGAGAACTGGTCGGCGGATTGTACGGGGTTTCGCTGGGCGCGGCCTTTTTCGGGGAGTCCATGTTCAGCTTGGTGCGTGACAGCTCCAAGGTGGCCCTGGCCGGACTGGTGGAACGATTGAAGGGGTGGGATTTCGAGCTGATCGATTGCCAGGTCGGCACCGGCCATCTGCAGCGGCTTGGGGCCAGGGAGATTCCCGGCGAGGAGTTTTCCAGCCGGTTGGCCCAGGCGGTGGCCAAGCCAGGTCGCCAGGGCAAATGGAGCAATCCCTGAAAAAGCCGAGGTTCAGAAGGTCTCGCAATACCGGAGCAGCAAATCCTCAAGGGCATCCACCCCAACCGGATCAATCCCGATCTGCCGTGCCACGGCCTGATACACCACGGCCCGGGAAGAACCTCCCTCGCGCAGGGCGGCCAGGGACAAGGCCCCATCCGACTTGGAGAGCTTGCGACCATCTTCTCCCATCACCAGGGGATGGTGCACGAAGGTTGTTTCCGCAAAGCGCTTGTCCCCATGCAATCCGGCGAGAAAAAGCTGGGCTGCGGTGGAGACCAACAGATCCTGGCCCCGGACAATGCAATTGATCCGGTCATCCAGATCATCCACCAGGCTGACCAGTTGATAGGCGGGCAAATCCTCCTTCCGCCAGAGAACGAAATCCCCCATGGCCTTGCACAGCGCCACATCCTGCCCCTCCACCCGAAACACGCTCCCCTCCGGAACCCGCACCCGTTGCGCCTCCCCTGCGGTGGGCAGGGCGGCACGCTCCCGGCAGAATCCCGGATACACCCCATCCCCCGCGTGTTCCTTGATCTTGCTGCGCGAACAGCCACAGGGATAGAGATGCCCCAATCGGCCCAACTCGTCCATAAATGCGCGATACCGTTCCAACCGAAGCTGCTGGGAAAATCGGCGCTGGAAATCCTCCACCCCTGTCGGTCCCTCATCCCAGGTGATCTTGAGCCAATCGAGCTGACGGAAGATATCCTCCAGATACTCGGGCTTGGTGCGCAGGCAATCGGCGTCATCGATGCGCAACCGCAACGTGCCGCCTGCCTTGCGCACCATCAGCCAAGTGAGGATAAAATTAACCGCGTTGCCGAGATGGAGCAGGCCGCTGGGGGTGGGAGCAATGCGGGAACGGATCGTCATATTCAATCTCCGGACCGAAAGAGGAGCTAAAACGAACTGATCACTGCCCCCCCGTAAACGGCCACAGGGTGGTGCAGATGCGCGGAAGAGGTCTGCGAAGTGTGCTGTTGCACATGAGCAGGCCGATGACAAAGCAGATGCGGTGCCATGTGGCCGTTTACTCAGAAAAGCTTGCCGTCCCGGCTGTGCCTCAGGATAAGCTGGCGGAACATCTCGATGATGCCCCGGGCCAGCAGATTGATGGACTGGGCATTGATATTTTCCCCGGCCGAGCGGTCGAGCAGGATGTTCAGTTTCGAGTCAAACCCCTCTTCCGGCTCCCAGTAGTTGATCAAAAAAGGCACCTTGGGCAGGGGCAGGATCGTAAGGGAGTGATCCGCGCCGCCGGACAGGGCAACGGCTTTTGCCCCGAACAGATGGAGCATCTCAAAAATCAGGGAGCAATGGGCGTCGGCCAGCTGGCGCAGGGGTTCTTCGCAGCGGTGGCTGAAATACTGGCTCCATTCGGCCGCCCCGGGCAAGGTGGCATAGGGCACCCACTCGCCCTGCGGCTCTGTGCCCTTGCAGAGGATCACATAGTAGAGCAGGGGCACATAGATCCAGTGATTGAGATGGCAGTCGGAGATCATCTCCCCGGAAGGGGTGATGCAAAAATCCTTGCCCAGGCAGTTGATGGCCAGATTGCCGTCCACCAGCCGCGCCCCGAGACGCGGCGCCAAAGAAGAAAAATCAAGAAGAGCCACCTGCCGCCGCAGCTCCTGGATGGCCTGTTGGTGGTCATCTTCCAGGGAGCGGCGCCGGACAAGCCGCTGGCTCAGCTGGGCGGCAAGCGCCGGGTCCAGATACGGGCACGCAGCCAATTGCTTCTGCCCCTGCAACACTGCGGCGGCAAAGGCCATGCACGAGGGAACCCCGCACTGGCCGCAGTTGGTCTTCACCAGTGCCGCATAGATCTCCAGAGGATTTTTCAGTTCGGACATGGCTCATTCTCCCATAAAAAAAGAGGCCGACAGGCCTCTTTTTTCACCTGCATTCTGTCACCCAAAACAATCAGGCAAGCCGGTTCCAGCTTGCGGATTTCTTGAAGCCGCCATCCTGGGCCACAACAAAACATGCGCAGCCCGGCCGGCTGTCAACGAAACGGAGACCTTCCGTCGGCGGCATGACCATGAGCCCGGTGGCCAGGGCATCAGCATCCATGACCGAATGCGCCTTGACCGTGACGCTGGTTGCCAGCCTCGGCGAATGGCCGGTCTGGGGGGTGACGATGTGGTGGAACATTCTTTCCCGGTCGTAAAACACCTCGTAGCTGCCGGAGGTGGAGATGGCGCCGGTGGTCATGGCCAACACCTCGGGGTAGGCTTTTTGCTTGGCCGGGTCCTGAATGGCCACGGTCCAAGGCTTGCCCTTGGCTGCGGTGCCGCTGGTGCGGATGTCGCCGCTGCAATTGATGAGATGGTTGGTAATCCCTTTGGCTGCAAGCAACGCGGAAACCCGGTCCACAATATAACCCGGGGCGATGCCGTCCAAGGTGATGCCCATGCCTTGACGCGCAAAGGAGATATCGCCTGCGGAAAAACGGATCTGCTCGGAACCCACCCGGGGGAGAAGCGCGGTGATCTCAGCCTCGGAGGGGGTCATCCCGGCGGCAAACCGATCCTTGAAAAGATCGACCAGGGGCTTGACCGTGATGTCAAAGGCGCCGTTGGTCTGCTTGTTGAGGTAGAGGGAACGGGCAACCACCTCGAGCACCTCGGACGGCGCCTTGCGCAGGACGCCGGTGCTGTTGAGCTGGGAAACCGGGGTGGTGGAGTCGTGGCGGCTCAAGAGCTTGCCCAGCCGATCAATCTCCTCCCAGGCAAGACCGATACCGTTTTCCGCCTCATCCTTGGAGGAGTGGATGGCGGTGATGGATAAAAAAGAGCCCATGGCCAGCCTGGTGGAGGAAACCTTGTATTCCTTGGGGCCGAAAAGAACCGCCTCCGCCTGGGGCGTGGGCAACAGGACCGAGCCTGCCGCGCCAAGGCCGAGCAGGCCGGAAAGCTTCAAAAAGGTTCTTCTCTTCTGATCACACAGATGCGGCATGATTGACTTTGTCTTCATCGTTTTCCTCGTTCCTCTATCTAGGATGCCATCTTCAGGCCGTCGGCCTGCCGGGCAATGGCTGCTCTGCCTTCATATTTCCGCATGATGTTGCGGGGGCATTTTTCCACGCAGATCTCCTGGCACTCCGGGCCATAGGCGATACACTTCGGATGATCGATCTTGATCAGGCCGTCCGTGTAGGCAATGGCCTCGGCCGGGCACTTCTTCACGCACATCTGGCAGGAGATGCAGCCCACCTCACAGACCTTACGGACATTCTTGCCCAGGTCCTTGGTGGAGCACGGCACATGCACCCTGGCCTTGAGACTCATCAACTCGATAACCTTTTTGGGGCAGGCCCGAACGCAGGTGCCGCAGGCCACGCACTTGTCGGGATTCACCACCGGAAAGCTGTCCACCATGGCAATGGCGTCAAAGGGGCAGCTCTCGGCACATTCACCCAGGCCGATGCAGGAATAGTTGCAGGATGACGGTCCGCCGAAGCCGAGGTTGGCCGCAGTGCAGGAGGCAAAGCCGATGTACTCGTGCTTGTGGCTGACCCTGCCTTCCTTGCGGGAGCAACGGACCAGGGCGATCATGTCCTCCACTGCGGTCATCTTCTTGCCGGTGAGCTGGGCCACCCGCTCGGCCACCTTTTCCTTGCCGGGAAAGCAGAGGTTGGGCGGCACCTCGGGATTGGTGACCACCGCGATGGCATACCCCTCGCAGCCGGGATAGCCGCAGCCGCCGCACTGGGCGCCGGCCAGGGACTCTAAGACCTCTTCGATCAGGGGATTGGCCTCAACGGCGAAGCGATGCGCCGCCAGGGCAAGACCGATGCCGAAGAAGAGCCCGATGCAGCCCAGGAGGGCGATGCCCCCAAGGGCGAGTTTGACTAATGCTGGATCCATTTCCACACCTTTCCCATATACAAGGGAATAACTAAAAAAAATCTAACGCAAAGACGCAGAGACGCGAAGATAACCTTCAAAAATAAGGGCTCGCCCTTAACACTGCTACAACTTTGCGACTTTGCGCCGTTGCGTTACAATTTGCCCAACGGCCCCTAAAAAAGAGTCAGCCCGGAAAAACCCAGAAACGCCAGGGCAAACTGTCCGGCGACGATAAAGGCGATGGGCACGCCCTTGAAGGTCGGGGGAATATTGGCCAGCTCCATCCGCTCCCGCACCGAGCTCATCAGATACAGGGCCAAGAGAAAGCCGCCGCCCGCCCCCAGGGCAAGCATGAAGGACTCCCAAAAATTGTATTCATTATCGGCCAAAATCAGCGGCACTGCGATGATCACGCAGTTGGCGATGACCAGCACCAGATACACGCCAAAGGCGTTGAACAGGGCGGGATTCACCTTGCGCAGCACCGTGTCCACCGCCTGCACCGTCAGGGAAACCAGGCCGATGAAGATCACGATCTGCAGAAAATTCAGACCATAGGGCTTCATGATGAACTGGTAGAAGAACCAGCTCATGATGGCGCTGACCACCATGACCATGGTGAAGGTGAGCCCCATGCCCTTGGCCGTGTCCTTGCGCTTGGAGGTGCCGAAAAAG
>JAJZPC010000032.1:0-28106 GCA_021811385.1 Deltaproteobacteria bacterium
GGAAACATGGATCAGACCTTCGATGCCCTCTTCCACTTCCACGAAGATGCCGAACTCGGTGACATTGGTGATCTTGCCCTGCACGGTGGCGCCCACCGGATACTTCTCGATGGCCGCCTGCCAGGGATCGGGCTCCAGCTGCTTGACGCCCAAGGAGAACCGCTCGTTCTCGCGGTCGATCTTCAGCACCACGGCCTGGATGGTTTCGCCCTTGGCGTACTTCTCGGAAGGATGCTTGATCCGCTCGGTCCAGGAGAGGTCGGAGACATGGATCAGACCGTCGATGCCTTCCTCGATGCCGATGAAGACGCCGAAGTCGGTGATGTTCTTGATCTTGCCTTCGATGATGGAGCCCACCGGATAGTTCTCGCTGACCAGATCCCAGGGGTTGGGCTGCAGCTGCTTCATGCCGAGAGAGATGCGCTTGGCATCCACGTCGATGTTGAGGATGACCACCTCGGCAGCCTCGCCGACCCCGACGATCTTGGAGGGATGCCGGGTCTTCTTGGACCAGGACATCTCGGAAACATGGATCAAGCCCTCAACACCCTCTTCCAGCTCGGCAAAGACGCCGTAGTCGGTGATGGAGACCACCTTGCCCATGGCCTTGGCGCCGATGGGGTAACGCTCCTGCACGGTGGCCCAGGGATCTTCCTTGAGCTGCTTGACGCCAAGGGAAACCTTGTCGTTTTCGCGGTCGTACTTGAGGATCTTGACCTGGATATCCTCGCCCACCTTGAACAGCTTGGAGGGATGGGAAACACGGCCCCAGGAGAGGTCGGTGATGTGACAGAGACCGTCCATGCCGCCCAGGTCGATGAACACACCGTAATCGGTGATATTGGTAATGGTGCCGGTAACCACCTGGCCTTCGACCAGGTTGGACTGCATATCTTCCCGCAGCTTCTTGCGCTCGTCCTCAAGGATGGCGCGGCGGGAGATAACCACGTTGTTGCGCTTGCGGTTATATTTGAGGACCTTGAACTCAAAGGTCTGGCCGATGAGGCTGTCCAGATCCTTGACAGGCCGAAGATCGATCTGCGAGTAGGGCAGGAAGGCGGGAACGCCGATATCGACGGACAGGCCGCCCTTGACCCGGTTGTCGATCCGGCCCGAGATGGTGCCGTCCGCTTCCTGGATCTTGGCGATGTCTTCCCAGACCTTGATGCCGATGGCTTTCTCGCGCGAGAGCTTCAGGCCGCCTTCGGCCTCCCGCTTCTCCACGAAGACGTCAAAGATGTCGCCGACCTTGACCTCGATTTCGCCATTTTCGTTTTTGAACTCGGAACAGTGAATCTCACTCTCCGACTTGTCGCCGATATCCACCACGATAAAATCGTTGGCCAGGGCGATGACGGTACCGGGCACGACTTCACCCACCTCCGCCACCTTGAGGCTCTCCTCGAAAAGTTGAGCAAAGCTCATTTCCCCTACATTGTCATCGGACTTCGTTTTGGTTGCTGTTGTGCTTTTTGCCATGGAAACAATCCTCCTTTGATAGATCGAGCCTATATACCAGAGAATATGACCAAATACAAACTTTTTATCCGTTGCGGAACTCTCTGAATCCAGGGGGAAAAACGGAGATCGACCACGACGGAGCAGACAAGATAACCCACTGAAAACAAAGGGGATAAAGGATCAGACAGAGGGGGCGACACCTGGGAATTGGCGGGGAACCCTTCCGGGCGGCGGATTTTTTTTGCCGTTCAGGGTTCGGTTCCGGGAGGCAATTCTCCGGAACATGACAGGGAGGAGTCGGCAATCACCCGATTGCCCCCTTGCTCCTTGCCGGAATACAGAGCCTTGTCCGCGCGGGAAACCAAATCGGCGATATCCTCCGGCCAGGCGCTGCCGGGGTGCCGGATAAACTGGGCCAACCCGACACTGAGGCTGGTTGAGGCGTAGCGGGAGTCTTGACTGTACCGCTCCCGGATGCGGTCGGCGACCTGCCCGACCTGGGTGGCGGTGGCGTACGGAATGATAATGGCGAACTCGTCGCCGCCGAAGCGGAAACACCAATCCACATTCTCCCGGGTGCATTGCACGAGGATTCTGCCGATGTCCTGCAATACCCGGTCTCCGGCCGGATGCCCATGCTGGTCGTTGTATTCCTTGAAACGGTCCACATCGAGCAGGGCGAGAAAAACCGGATATCCCTGCCGATGGGCTCGCGGCACCTCCTCGTGCAGCTTCATCTCAAAGCAGCGCCGGTTATAGAGGTCGGTGAGCATGTCGCACATGGAGAGATGCTCGAGCTTTCTGATCAGGGTCTGCTCGCGGATGACCCTGCTGACCTTGGCCTCCAGCTCATCCATGCCGAAAGGCTTGGTGATGAAATCGCTGGCTCCGGCCCGGATGACATCGGTGTACCCATAATGCTCGGCATGGCCGGTGATGACGATAACCTCAATGCCGGGATACTCTTCCTTGATATGCTTCAAAAGCTGCATGCCGTCACAGCGCGGCATGGTCAGGTCGGTGAGCACCAGGGTGAACTCCCCCTGCCGGAGCTTCTCCTTGGCCGCCTCGCCGTCCATGGCCGTATCAAAGGCATGGCCCAGGGCGGTCATCGCCCCCTTCAGCATCTCGAGGATGAAAGGGTCGTCATCCACCAGCAGGATGCGGGTAGTCATTTCAGGCGGCAGTTCGTTGCGCAGCAAAATAGTCCTCCAGAATCCTTGCATGGTCAAAGGCCAACACCGGCAGCGCTCCTTCCATAAATACCGCGACCTCGCCCGCGTCATCACCCGCCACGGGCGTTCCTTGAGCCGTGGCGAGAAAAACCGTGCTCACCGTATGCTGCCGGGGATCGCGGTCCGGATCGGAATAGGTGTGGAACTGACGCCCAAGCCGGATCGAGAGCCCGGTTTCCTCGCGCGCCTCCCGCACCGCTGCCTGCTCCAGAGACTCCCCGTAATCGACAAACCCGCCGGGCAAGGCCCAGGCAAGAGGCGGATTTTTCCGCTTCACCAGCACAACGCCGGTGCCCAGAGCGATGATGATGTCCACCGTGGGCACCGGATTTCTATAGGCAGGTATCGCCTGGCCGCAAGCGGGACACTGTAAGCGATCCCAGGGCACCGCATCTGCTTTGTCATCGGCGTGCCCGCATACCTGGTGTATAGCGGACAGGCCTCTTTCGCGCATCTGCGGCACCCTGGGATCGCTTATTTCGGAGTTATGCTCCGCCTTGGGGTTCACCCTGCGATACGTTGCGGGACACTTCTTCACCAGGCCCCCTCCCCATGGCACAGGGCGTGGATGGAGCGCCAGCTCTCCACCTCCGGCAGGGCATGCTTGCCCTGATTCCAGGGCTGGCGATAGACAATGGGCTGAATGCCTTCTTCCGCGGCCAGTTGCAGGCAGGTCTGGGCGCGGTCATCCACGAAAACATCAAGTCCCATTTCCCTGATATGGGCACCCTTGCTGTCGTGCTCGCCGGTGGCCACCAAGCGTACCCGGCCGTAAACCTGCGGACCCAGTTCTTTTTTCAGCCAACGGGCAATGGGTTTTTTTTGCGGCCGGGCCGTGATGAAGGTGAGGGGGCCGTGGTCGGCGAAGCCGGTCAACACCCGCCGGGCGTGGCTCATGAGCCGCAGACCGCAGGCAATGGGCTCCTCCATCAGGCGGCCGAAGATTTCCTCCACCAGCCCAGGGGCAAGGTCGAGACACTCCTCCACCTGAAACTCGGTGATTTCCTCCGGGCGCACCCTGACCCCATACCCCGTCCAAGCCAGACGGATAAAGGCCTCCATGGTGTCGGCAACCACGCCGTCTATGTCAAAGCCGATCCGGCTCGGATGGATATGCATGCAACATTACCCCTGATCCGCGCATATATATGTTGCGGAAAAGAATCAAAATCGGGTACATCTTCGCGCCACAGCGCAACTATTCTGTTAGTTTAAACCAGAAACCGGCGAAAAAGGCAAAACTCTTCTCGTCCGCTGTAAAAAACCGCCCTTGAGGCCTGGAAGGTTTCCTTGACAAAAAAAACGAAAAAAAGCATAGTTGCTCATTCGTCCTCAAACTAAACGGAGCACCAGATATTCATGAAGCTACCCCCCCTTACCATCGGCAAGTTCACTGCCCCGGTACCCCTTGTTCAGGGTGGCATGTCCATCCGCGTTTCCACTTCGGCCCTGGCCGTTCCCGTTGCCGAGTGCGGCGGCATCGGCACCATCGGCGGCTCGGCCATTCCGGTGGAGGAGCTCAAGGCCGACATCCGCAAGGCCAAGGCCGCGACCAAGGGGATCATCGCGGTGAACATCATGTTCGCCATGAAGAACTTCTACAATCTGGTTCAGGGCTCCATCGAAGCCGGGGTCGACATGATCGTCACCGGCGCCGGTTTTTCCCGGGATATCTTCAAGATCGGCAAGGAGACCAACACCCCCATCGTCTCCATCGTTTCCTCGCCCTCCTTTGCCATGCTGGCCGAGAAACTGGGCGCTTCGGCCATCGTGGTCGAGGCCAAGGAAGCGGGCGGCCATCTGGGCACCAACGTGGCCCTGCGCGAACTGTTTCCCGAGATCCGCAAGGTGGTCAAGAAAGTTCCCCTGATCGCGGCCGGCGGCATCACCAACGGCTTTGAGATGGCGGAGATGATGGACAAGTACGGGGCGGACGGGGTGCAGATCGCCACCCGCTTTGTCCTCACCAAGGAATGTTCGGTGGCGGAAAGCTTCAAACAGGCCATGCTCCATGCCGACAAGGAAGACATCGCCCTGATCAAGTCCCCGGTCGGCTTGCCGGGCCGGGCCATCAAAACCCCCTTTGTGGAAAAGCTGCTGAGCAAGGCCGACCTCAAGGCCAAGGAATGCAAATACAAGTGTCTGAAAAAATGCGACCATGTGTATTGCATCAGCGACCGGCTCACCGCGGCCTGCGAGGGCAACATGGAAGACGGCTTGGTTTTTTCCGGCGAAAACGTCTTTAAGATCAAGGAAATCCTCACCGTTCGCGAGGTTTTCGACCAGTTTGTTTCGCAGGCCGAGTCCATGTACAAGGAACCTGCGGCGACGTATTGAGCAGGAGCCCAACTACCTTGCTCTCCTGTCCGGAAGATCCCATGGACCCATCCGCCGATCCGGCCGACCTGCCGGAGCCCCTCATCATTCCAAGGGCCGAGCACCCCATCTCCCGCAAGGATATCGACCGCGAGGCCCTCAAGGTGATGCACCGCCTCCGCGACGCGGGTTTTTCCGCCTATCTGGTGGGCGGCGCGGTGCGCGATCTCTACCTCGGCAAAAAACCCAAGGATTTCGACATCAGCACCAATGCCCGGCCCGGGCAGCTGCGCACCCTGTTTCGGAACAGCCGCATCATCGGCCGCCGATTCCGGCTGGTGCAGGTCTTTTTCATGGGGGGCAAGATCGTCGAGGTCTCCACCCTCCGCTGCCGCAGCGAGTTTGAAGAGGGTGACCGGGAAGAAGACGAGGTGCTGGCCCACAACAACACCTTCGGCTCCGAGGCGGAAGACGCCTTCCGCAGGGATCTCACCATCAACGCCCTGTTCTACGAGATAGAAAACTTCACCATCATCGATTACACGGGCGGGGTGGCGGATCTCAACAACCGGATCGTCCGCATTGTCGGCGAACCGGACCGGAGGATTATCCGCGATCCGGTCCGCATGATGCGGGCCATCCGCCACGCGGCCCGAAGCGGTTTCACCATTGAAGAGCGCACCTGGCAGGCCATTGTCGCCCACCGGGAAACCCTGCGTCTCTGCCCGGATTCCCGGGTCCGGGATGAATTCTTCAAGGATCTGAACAGCGGCGCCTGCGCCCCCTGGTGCCGGCTTGCCGTGGCCAGCGGCTTGTTCTTTCTCCTGCTGCCCTGCTATGACGGGATCATCGGCCAGGAGCCGGAGGAAACCCCGGCGCAAACCCGCCTTCTCTTCGACCTCTGCCGGGTCATTGACCGGCTGCATTCCGAAGGCAAACCCCTGCCGGAGCACCTCCTCCTCGCCCTTCTCCTGCTGCCCTGGGCCCAGGCGCGCTTCGACCTGTTGCACCCGCCCGCCGAAGGCCGCGAGACCTTCGCCTTTTCCCGCACCCTCCGGGCAGAGGTTGATTCCCAGCTGGAGCATCTCAATGTCAAGCGCGCCTCCAGGGAGGAAATCACCTCGCTCCTGGTCAATCTCCCGGTTTTTCTCCGGTACGGCGCGGAACAGGCCTGGCCCGGCTGGCTGAAACGCAAAAGTTATTTCCCGGACGGATTGCTGCTTTTTCAGCTGTATCAAGAGGCCCTTGGCGGGTCACCTGCCGAGGCGGTAGTCCGGCCCGAAGCGCCTGCCGCCCCCCGAAGCGGCAGAAGCAGGAGCGGCAAGACCCGGCCACCCCGCTCGGAAAGCCGCACCCCTGCGTTCTCCGGCAAAAAGGGCGGCATCTTCGGCCTCAAATAGGTTGTTTTTTAGCCACGAACCCCACGAAAGAACACGAAATCCGTTGAAGTTTTTCGTGTCGTTTCGTTGGGTTATCGGCACTACTGCCGATAATTGACACGTGGCTGACTTCAGAGACACTGCCATGACCCAACCGCCCGACATCACCAAACTCCAGGGATTGCCCCTGGCCGAACTCATGCACCAGGCCCTGGCAACCAAGCTTGCCCGGCGGGGGACATCCTTTTCCCTGTGCAGCATCATCAATGCCAAATCCGGCAAGTGCAGCGAAGACTGCCATTTTTGCGCGCAATCCGCCCATTACCAGACAGAGGCGCCGGTCTACCCCCTGTTGGACACAGCCCAAATCCTGGCCGCCGCCCATGAGGCCAAAAAAAACGGGGCCAGCCGCTTTTCCCTGGTGACCAGCGGCAGGGGGCTGGCCGGCGCCGATCTGCCCCAGGTGCTGGAGATCATCCGCGCCATCCGCGCGGAGGTGGGGATCAAGGTCTGCGCCTCCCTGGGTATTTTGGGGGAAGACGAACTTGGCCGGCTGAAAGAGGCGGGGGTTTCCCGCTACCACCATAATCTGGAGTCCTCGCGGGAGTTCTTCCCGAGGGTCTGCGCCACCCACAGCTTTGCGGACCGGGTCGCCACCATCAAGGCAGCCCAGAATGTCGGGCTTTCGGTGTGCAGCGGCGGCATCTTCGGGTTGGGTGAATCCGAGGCGGATCGATTGTCCATGGCCCTGAGCCTTGCCGAATACGGCATTGACTCGGTGCCCATCAATATTCTCATCCCCCTGCCAGGCACGCCCTGCGCCGATCTTGCCCCCCTGCCGATCACGGAAATCCTCCGTTCCATCGCCCTTTACCGGTTGATCCTGCCCCAGGCGGCGATCCGCTTGGCCGCCGGCCGCGAATCCGCCCTGGGTGATTTTTTAAGCTCCGCCTTCATGGCGGGCGCCGACGGCATGATGATCGGCGGCTATCTCACCCAGCGGGGCCGTTCCCCTGAGGCAGACCTCCAATTTGCCGAAGATATCAAGGAATTATGGTCGATCTGAAGGCGTGGCTCAGCCTGCAACGGGAAAAAGGGGGGCTCCGCAGCCTGCGCCCGGTACTCCGCCGGGGCAAGGGAAGGCTCACCCTGGCCGGAGACGGCGAGCGCGAGCTGATCGATTTTTCCTCCAACGATTACCTGGGGCTTGCCGAACACCCGGCCCTGATCGCGGCGGCTCAGGAAGCGCTGCGCCTGTTTGGCGCCGGTTCCGGCGCGGCCCGGTTGATGAGCGGCGATCTTGCGGTGCACCACGAGCTGGAGGAAGCGGTTGCCCTGCTCAAGGGCAAGGAAGCGGCGCTCACCTTCGGCTCCGGCTACATGGCCAACACCGGCATCATTCCCGCCCTGGTGGATCGTCACGACCTCATCTTCAGCGACCGGTTGAACCATGCCAGCATCCACGACGGCTGCCGCCTTTCCGGCGGTCGCGTGATACGCTTCCGGCACAACGACCTCAACCACCTCGAAGAGCTGCTCAAGGAAAAACGGGGGACAACCACAGCCTTGATCGTGGTGGAATCCATTTACAGCATGGACGGCGACCGTTGCCCGCTACGCGAACTGGTGCAACTCAAGGAGCGGTTCGGCTGCCTGCTCATGGTGGACGAGGCCCATGCCACAGGGGTCTTTGGCGAACATGGCGGCGGGGTTATTGAAGAGGACGGGGTGAGCGACGGGGTGGATCTGGCCATGGGCACCTTCGGCAAGGGACTTGGCAGCTATGGCGCCTATGTGGCGGCGAACCGGGAGATGATCGACTATCTGCTCAACCGGGCCAGGAGCTTTATCTTTTCCACGGCCTTGCCGCCGGCGGTTGCCGCTGCCTCCCTGGCTGCGGTGCGCCTCGTCCGGCAGGAGCCGGAGCTGCGGTGCGAGCTGCATGAAAAAATCGCTTATTTCAAAAAATTGCTGCGCAATGGCGGCTACGGGGCAGACCTTGGCCCCTCGCAGATCATCCCCATTCTCGTCGGAGAAAGCGAGGCAACGCTGAATAAGGCCGGCTTGCTCAAAACGCAGGGGATCTTTGCCACGGCGGTCCGGCCACCCACCGTGCCGGAGGGCACAGCGCGGCTCAGGTTTTCCATTACCCGCCATCACAGCGCAACGGACCTCTCCCAGGCAGCCGCAGCACTGCTGAAGATCATGGACTAGCGTTTATTTTTTTGGGGGGGGCAGGGAAAAAGCGAGAAAAACAGGGGGGAAGGAAAGAAATTGCCGAGACTGGGAAACCCAGCCCCGGCAATGAAACAGCAGCTTACTTTGCAGCAGGAGCAGCAGCTTCGGGAGCAGCAGGAGCAGCAGCCTCGGGAGCGGCAGGAGCAGCAGCCTCGGGAGCGGCAGGCGCGGCAGGAGCAGCAGGCTCAACAGCGGGAGCAGCAGGAGCAGCCTGCTCAACCGGCGGGGTTACAGCTTCTTCGCTCTTCTTGCAAGCGATCATGCCGGTGGAAAGAAGCAGCATCAGGGCAAGGGCAACGGTGGTTTTTACTGATTTCATGGTTCTCTTCCTCTCTTGGTGTTTTAATAATTGCGACAATGCGCAGTACACTTTGGTAGTGATCACGCCTGGATCACCCAGACAACTCTTCCCTTGGTCAGGGGCGACAAATATCCGTTTTATACATCCGCTCCTCGGCAGAGTAAAGAAAAAATATACACCCAACCAAGAAAAAAGCGATTTTCCCGAGTTATTTTTGACACACAGGACAGCAGAAAGTGGCCCGCCCGCCCAGGACACTGCGCGCCACCGGCTGACCGCAACGCGGGCAGGGTAATCCCTGCCGTCCGTACACCGCGAGTTCCAGCTGAAAATAGCCGGCCTCGCCGCTGACGTTTTCATAATCGGAGATGGTGGAACCGCCCATGGCAATGGCTTTTTCCAAAATAAGCCGGCTCTTCTTGACGATGAGCTGCCAATCGAGCCGTGACAAGCGGTTGACCGGGGTGTGCGGATGGGTGCAGGCGGCAAAGAGGGTCTCGTTGGCGTAGATATTGCCCAACCCCACCACCACCCGGTTGTCCATGAGAAAACTTTTCACCGGCAGCCGCTTGCCCCGCGCCTTTTCCAGCAGATACCCGGCGGAGAAATCCTCGGAAAAAGGCTCCGGCCCAAGCCCGGCAAAGGGGTCGTTCTCCCGCAGCTCTTTCTCCGAATAGACCTCGACGCAACCGAACCTTCGCGCATCGTTAAAGCGCATCTCCTTGCCGTTATCCAGCAGAAAGCGAAGGTGATCATGCTTGCGGCGGGGGATGTCGCGGTCAAAGATCCCGATCTTGCCGGTCATGCCGAGATGAAACAGCAGGACACTCTTGCCGGTCAACCGCAGGAGGATGTATTTGGCGCGGCGCTCCACCCCGAGGATAAAGGCGCCCTCGACCCGGGTGTACATCTTGGTCCTGGGGAAAGGCTTGCGCAGCCGCTTGTTGCTGAAGGAAACCGAGAGGATTTTTCGCTTGCGCACCAGGGGACCAAGCCCCTGACAGACCACTTCCACTTCCGGCAGCTCCGGCATGGCACGACTCCTTTCTCAGACTGCACTCTCGGGCTTGATTTTCCGGATCACCTTGGGGATGAAAAAAGAGCCGACAAAGAGCGCCAGGGAAAAAGCAGCCTTCCAGCTCATCAGCTGGTGCCAGTCTCCGGATCTCCAGACCTCGGCCAGGGTGGCGAAGAAAAAGGTAAGAACAAAGCCTCCGGCGATGATGCCGAACAGGGTGCCGAAAAAATACTCCCTGAATGTCACCCTGGTCAGACCCATGCCGAAATTGAGGGGGGTGAAAGGGAAAAAGATCAACCGCAGATAGAGCACCGTGGCAAAACCGTTGGCCGCGATCCGGTCATCGTATTTCTTCAACCGGTCACCGATCAACCCCGCGGCAAAATCCCGCCCCAGGTAGCGGCCGATGTAAAAAGCCAGGGAAGCGCCGAGCATGGCGCCCAATTCATTGTAGAGAAAACCGTACAGGGTGCCGAACAGCAGGGCGCCGATGCCGGTGAACAGGGTGGCCGGCAGAAAAAGACAGATACCTCCGGCATAGAGGAGCACGAAGGCCAGCGGCCCCCAGGGGCCAAAGGAATGCACCAACCGCTGGAGATAGTCGGGCGAGATGTATTCCCGCACCGGGGTAAAGCGGAACAGACCGATCATTGCCGCAAGAAACAGCGCAAAAACAATGGCCTTGCCAACCCCTTTTTTTTCATTCCCCGCCGGTTTCATTGTGCACCGCCCGCCCGCAGCTCCGCCTTGCCCCACAAAGGGCACTGGCCGCCGATACATTCCCGGTTGACGGAAAACTGTTTGCAGAAAAAATCAGCCTCGGCCAAGAGGGATATCGGCAGGAGCTGGTGGGAGAGAAACGCCGCTTCCCGCAAGGCCGTGACCGTTTCCCGCTGGCAGCAGCGCGCCCCCTGGGTCAGGGCGATCTCGCCCAGCACCCGGGAGGTGATCTCCTGCACCTGCTGCCGGGGTTTGGGGGTAAGGGGCGTGGCCTCAAGCAAAACGCTGAAGGCGATGCCCACCCCGGCGGCAGCCCCGCAATTGCCCCAGAAGCCGCAGACCCCGCCCGGCACCTTGCTGCCCCGCTCGATGCCGGTGAGGATGGCCTCCCGGCTGATTGGTCCGCCCAGGTTCCGGTAGGTGGCCAGGATGATGCCCGGGACCATGGCATGGTGCTCCGGCCCGTGCAGGGGGATGGCAGGGTGGCTCCGGATGGTGTCCAAAAGAACGAGCATATCCTGCTCTTTGGTTTCGGCGCAGAGCAGCCGGATGGCGGAGAGCCCGTCCTGCTGGTGACAGGCGTCGCAGATATAATGGCCCTCCACGCAGAGCGCGTTGGTTTTCTTGACCCCGCCGCAATAATAGCAGGGGACTTCCCGATCCTGGGCGAGATAGCCGATCTCCTTGCCGCAGGCCATGCAGCCCGAGGGATGCCGCGTACCGATTTGCATGGGCGACTTGGGCAGGGTTGGGAGAGCAACGATCTTGCTCGGCGGGCGTTCATCCTGGTCGGCGCAACAGCCGCTGGACTGGGGCAGAGGAATCTCGGCCCCGGCTGGCGGCGCGCAGCAGCTGTTCTCCGCATGCAGGTCGGCCACCGCCCCCTGCCCATCAAGGAGAAACAGGGAATCAGCCAGGCTTTCCGCCTCGCTTACATCCACCTTCACGCGCTTCCCCTTGAGCAGCATACCCCCGCTTTCCGTATATACCGCGGCAAAAGGCCCCCGGTAGATGACCTCCACCTGTCGCGGAGCTTCCGGCTTATAAGCCCGGAAGGTGAGGGAATAGAACCGGGTGTCGCCTTCGATCCGGTAGGGGAAGCGCTTGACCAGGCTGGCCCCACCAAACCCGGCCCCCCGAAGCATTGCCAGCAGATCCTCCTGCCGCAGCGCCCCGCCCAGGCATTCGCCCCGGAACTGCTCGTTGTTTTTGATGGCCACCGGAATGGTCTCGTCGGTGACGATATCGGAGACCACCAGCCTGCCGCCGGGCTTGAGGATCCGGAATATCTCATGCAGGGTTTGCCGCTTGTCCGGGCTTAAGTTGATCACGCAGTTGGAGATCACCACATCGGCCGTGGCATCCGAAAGGGGGATGTCTTCAAGAAACCCTTTTTTGAATTCCACATTGCCATAGCCCAAGCGGCTCGCCACCGTGGCCTTGGCCACCTCGGCCAGATGGAGCATCTCCTCGGTCATGTCGATGCCGATCACCCTCCCCGATGGCCCCACCTGGGCTGCAGCCATGAAGCACTCGACCCCGCTGCCGCTGCCCAGATCCACCAGCACCTCGCCGGGCCGCGGCTCGGCATCCCTGACCGGGCTGCCGCAGCCGTAGGATTTCTTGCGGGAATCCGCCGGAATGAAATTGGCCAACGCCTGGTCCGGGGCAAAGGGATTAACGATCTCCTCGTTGGCCATGATGGCGGCCCGGCCGTAAAACTCCCGCACCGTGGCGTGCCCCTGGTCATCACCCAGGGAGACCACGCAGTTGCAGTGGGTCAGCGCCACCTCGCCGCCAGCCGGGCAATCGTGGCGCACCTCGCCCATGCGCAGCAGGATTTCTCCGTGCGCCCGGGCAGGATATTGCCGGGCCTGCCGACGGATCAGCCAGAGGGCTAGGCCGTTGTAAAGTTCCACATAGGGATCATGCCCGAGCACATCGCCACCGGCCAGATAGCTGTGATCGATGTCGCCGCCGCCCACCAGAAACCGCAGGGGGTCGGCCCGATACCCCTCGCTTGCCGCCAGGGAAGACTCGCGAATCGTTTCCAGCACCGGGCTCCGGCGCCAGACCGCCTCCAGGCCCTCGCTCAGAGGACCACAGGCCAAGGCCGCGATGCCCACCAGGGCAGGGGAGGGGTAGATCACCCCGTCCGGCCCCACGGCCAGCGACTCCCAGGCCGTGTTGGACAGGTCGTGCCGGGTGCCTGGGGTGCTGAACACCTGGCTGCGCAGGGACTCCACATTATCGATGCGCACCCCGCATTGCTCAGCCATCTCCTGGGCTCGGATCACCTCGGGAAGAATCAGGGCCGGGGGAACAAACTGTGCTGCGCTCCCCTTGCCCCGGACAAAATGCCAGAGCAGGTGGATGTTGGTGACCCCCTGGCCGGCAGCAAAGGCGACAATCTCGGCCAATGTACCCACATTATCGCGGTTCACCGCCACGGACAGGGTGAGGGGAAAACCCGCCTCCTTGAGCAGATCAAGGCTTTCCAGCAGCCCGGCAAAGGTGCCTTTGCCCCGCAGCGCCTCATGCTGCTCGGCCAGGCCGTCCAGGCTGAGCTGGAGATGGAACCGTTCCCTGGGCAGGGCCAAAAGCTCGGGCAAATGCTCCCGGATCAACAGACCATTGCTCAACACCACCACATGGATTTTAGGATCACCAAGCAGCTGGGCCGCCATGGCGACAAAGCCCGGATAGACAAAGGGCTCGCCCCCGGTGAAATAAAAGAGGGTGCAACCCAGCGCCTTGGCCTCGACAATGCCCTGGGCCAGGGCTTCAGGAGCAAGGGTGACTGCTTGGGCAGGGGAGGCGGCAAAGAGGCAATGGCGGCAGGCCAGATTGCAGCGGTCGGTGAGATGAAACCAGCACTCCTTCAGGCTGTGCAGGGTGAGCAACGGGTGGCGGCCGGGGTAGGGAGAGACCGGTTCGCCAGCAAGCTGGGAGACAAGCCGCTGAGCCGCCAAACTCCGCCCGGTGAGGTGGGCAGCCGAATCCTTCTCCTGTTGCAGCCCCTGCAACAGGCAATCCGCCGCGTGATCCGGCACGAACCAGTCCGGCCTTTCCGGCTGCACATACACCGGGGTGCCGTCCTGCTCCATCCGTTGCCATTCTTCAAACATGCACTGGTCTCCTGGGATTCCCAACTGGAATTTAATGATTTCCTTCAATATACCGCAAAGCAGCAATCCGCGCAAAGGGCAAAACAAAAATCTTAGCGTCTGGGCGCTGTTAAGTTATAAAGTTGAGTTGAGCAGCTTGCCTGCTCAAACGAAACTTATGCCCTTTGGGTATAACTAGCAGGGTGTTGAAAAATTCGTTTTTCGACGCCCTGCTAGCGATCCAGGGATGGATCGCCAATTTCGACGAGTGCTAACTCGTCGAAATTGTGAGATCGGGCAGAATTCACTTCTGGCCGATCGTGGTTGAAAAAAGCCAGGACGGCTTTTTTCAACATCCTGCTAGAGGCATTGGACCAAAGGAGAAACCATGGCCGAAGAGCGAACCGCCCTGCGCGCAAATATCCTGGCCGCCCGCAACCGCCTGCCTGCGGAGGAACGGCAGCAAAAAAGCCGGATCATTACCGAACGCCTCCTGGCCCTGCCGGAATTCAGCGCCAGCCGCAGCGTTTTTGCTTATGTCAGCTTCCGCAGCGAGGTGGAGACCCTGGACCTCATCGCCCATTGCCTCAAAAAGGGCGTGGCGGTGAGCGTGCCCCTGACCCTGGTTGAGGAGCACCGGTTGCTGGCCCATGCCATCACCGATCCGAGCCGGGATCTTGCCCCCGGCTACTGCGGTATTCCAGAGCCACTCACAACCCTGCCCCTGGTGGACCCCGCCTCCATCGAGGTGGCGGTGGTGCCGGGCAGCGTCTTCGACACCAGGGGAGGGCGGCTGGGATACGGGGGCGGTTATTACGACCGTTTTTTGCACAACGCGGCCCCGCAAGCCCTGCGGATCGGCCTGGCCTTTGATCTCCAGGTCGTCGGGGCCGTGCCCCTTGAAAGCCACGATCAGCAGCTCGATTATCTCATCACCGAAACCCGCACCCTCAGATTTGGGAGAACAACGGTATGCGCCGAAAAACCGCGGTCCTGAAAGACCCCCTCTTCCTTGAACACGATCCGGGCTACGACCATGTGGAAAGCCCGGAACGCCTCACCGCCATCTACCAGGCCCTGGCCAAGGAAGATGGTGAACCCTTTTTGTATCCAGAATGCGAACCTGCCGGCTACGGTGATCTGGCCGCAAACCACACCCCTGAGCACATCGAACGGGTGGCGGAAACGGCGGGCAAGCAGTTCGACGTGCTCGACCCGGATACCCACACCTCGCCTCGCTCCTACGAAGCGGCGGTCCTCGCCGCCGGCGCGGTGATCACCGGCCTCAAGCTGGTGGCCGCGGGCCAGGCCGACAATGCCGCGGCCCTGGTGCGCCCGCCGGGCCACCATGCCGAGGCGGACCGGGCCAAGGGCTTCTGCCTGTTCAACAATATCGCCGTCGGCGCCCGCTATGGGCTGAAACATCTGGGCATGGAGCGGATCTTCATCCTCGACTGGGATCTGCACCACGGCAACGGCACCCAGCACTCCTTTTACGACACCGACCAGGTGCTCTACTGCTCCACCCACCAGTACCCGCATTATCCTGGGACCGGTTCCCTCAAGGAGGTCGGCGCGGGCAAGGGCGAGGGCTACACCCTCAATGTGCCCCTGCCCGGCGGCCAGACCGACCAGGACTTTGCCCGGATCATGGACGAGTTCGTGGCCCCGGTTGCCCGCCTGTACCGGCCGGAGTGCATCATGGTCTCGGCCGGGTACGACACCCATGTCTCCGACCCCCTTGGCTCCATGGCCGTCACCACCACCGGCTTTGCCTATATGACCAAGGCGATGGTCGATCTGGCCGCGGAGCTGTGCGATGGGCGGCTGGTGCTGGCGCTGGAGGGGGGCTACAACCTGCATGGCCTTGCCGACGGCGTGCTGGCCAGCCTCCATGAAATGGCCGGGCAGGGAGGGCTTGCGCCCGAGGCGTTCACCGCCCTGTCCCAGGCAAAAAGACCCCTGGCATCACTGGATGCCGCCCTGAGCGTGGCAAAAAAATACTGGACTTTTTAGGGGAAACTCTGTGTTATAAATGAAGGATAGTCATTACGGCCAGGGCAGGCCAGGATCGCACCCCTCTTAAGGATCTCTTCACATGGCACAGGCAAAAATCCTCATCGCTGACGACGACACCCTGGTTCGGGAGGCCGTCTACAAAATCCTCTCCATGTTCGGCCACACGGTGGTGCCCTGCGCCAGCGGCGAAGAGGCCCTGGCAAACCTGAACGCGGATTTCGATCTCATCATCCTCGACATCAACATGCCCGGCCTGGACGGCTTTGAAACCCTCAAGCTCATCAACGACCGCAATTACGGAATCCCGGTGATCTTCCTTACCGGCGCCGGCTCCATGGAGTACGCAGTCAAGGCCATCAACCTGGGGGCCTACGACTTCATCCCCAAACCCATCGAAGACCTGGATATCTTCAACATCAAAATCAAACGGGCCATCGAGAAACGGATGTACGTCCTCCAGGAGAAGGCCTACAAGGAAAACCTGGAAGTCGAGGTGCGCAACAAAACCAGGGAGCTGGCGGACAAAAACCGGTTGCTGGAAGAATACAGCCACAATCTGGAAGTTTCCGCCCTGAACACCATGCTCACCCTGCAGACCGCCCTCGAAGAAAAAGACATGTACACCGCGGGTCACACCAACCGGGTCACCTTCCACGCCATGAACATCGCCCGGGCCATGCGCCTGGCCGAGGAAGAGCTCACCGTGCTGGAACGGGCCTGCAAGGTACACGACATCGGCAAGCTGGTGGTGGATGTCAACTACATCCGCAAACCCGGACCGCTTTCCGATGAGGAATGGATCCTGATGAAAAAACATCCCGAGGTAGGGGCCAACATCATCAAGCCCTTGGCATTCATGCAGCAGGAGATGTTCCTTGTCCGCCACCACCACGAGCGCATCGACGGCAAGGGGTATCCAGACGGCCTGGGCGGAGATGAACTGAACCTGCTGACAAAAATCATCACTGCGGCGGACAGCTATGACGCCATGACCTCCAAGCGCAGCTACAGGCAGAACCTGGAGCTCAAGGATGCCGTCGCCGAGCTGCACCGCTGCTCGGGAAGCCAGTTTGACCCGGAAGTGGTCCGCGTCTTTGCCGAGGTTCTCGAAGGCGAGGCAAGGATGAACGCCGGTTAACCCCATATGGCCTTGCAACGACCTTGTCGCTCTCGCCAAGACGCAGAGGCCGCAAAGAAAAAATCTCATCATTTAAGCATGTTACCCTTGCTGCCTCTGCGTCTTGGCGAGATTTTTCCGCTTATTGCTTGGTACTCTTTGAATTACTGCCACGGACCTGTGTGTTTCTGGTGTCGTTACAAGCCCATCAGGGATTGACTTGCCCGGCTGAATGCGTTACAAAACAGAGCATGAAAATCACCCCGGAAGAAGTACGATATGTCGCCAAACTGGCGAGGCTTTCGCTGTCCGAGGCAGAGGTGGAAAAAACCACCCTGCAACTGGACGGTATCCTGAGCTATGTGGAAAAACTGGGCGAGCTGGACACCACCGGTGTCTTGCCCACGACCCATGCCCTGGATGTCCGCAACGCCTTCCGCGAAGACGAGACCCGCGCATCCCTGCCCCAGCAGGAGGCCTTGGCCAACGGCCCTGCACAGAACGGCGAGGCCTTCGTGGTGCCCAGGGTTATTTGATCGCAGCCAGAAGGCCAGACACGCCCGTTACGGACCTCCTTTCCGAGGTCCGTTTTTGTTGTTGAAATCGTAAAAAGCCACGATTACAACGGTTATCATAGGGTAACCATCGAATCTATGCCACGGACCTGTATCTTCTTTCCCTTTTTACGAGCGCATCTGTAATTGACGCTCCCCGCGCCAGCGGCAGACATTTTAGAAAATCAGCAGCGGTACGGTACATTATGGAACTCCACGCCTTAACCATTCATGCCTTGCAGGATCTCCTCGCCAGCGGAAAAATCTCCTCTCTGGAACTGACCCGTTCGGTGCTCGATCGCATCGACGGTGTGGAGGACAAGGTCAACGCCTATATCACCCTGGATCGCAACGGCGCCCTGGCCCAGGCAGAGGCGGCGGACGAACAACGCAAACGCGGGGAAGGCGGCAGCCTCTGCGGCATTCCGCTCTCCATCAAGGATGTCCTCTGCACCAAGGGGTTGCGCACCACGGCCGGCTCCAAGATCCTTGAGCCCTTCATCCCCCCCTACGACGCCACGGTAATCGAAAAACTGCGGAATGAAGGCGCGGTGATCCTCGGCAAGGTGAGCATGGACGAGTTCGCCATGGGCTCGGCCAACGAGAACTGCGCCTACGGGGTGCCAAAGAACCCCTGGAACCTCGCCCATGTCTGCGGCGGCTCCAGCGGCGGCTCGGCAGCCTCGGTGGCGGCGGACGAATGCATCGCCTCGCTTGGCTCGGACACCGGCGGCTCCATCCGCCAGCCCGCCTCCCACTGCGGCATCGTCGGGATCAAGCCCACCTATGGCCGGGTCTCCCGCTTCGGCTTGCTGGCCTATGCCTCCTCCCTGGATCAGGTCGGGCCGCTCACCAAGGATGTGCGCGACGCCGCCATCATGCTGAACGCCATCAGCGGCCATGACCCGCGGGATTCCACCTCGGTCAACCAACCGGTGCCTGATTACACCGGGGCCCTTGTTCCCGATTGCAAGGGGCTCACCATCGGCATCCCCAAGGAGTACTTCGGCGCGGGGCTGGACCCGGAGGTGGAACAGGCGGTACGCAAGGGGATCGGGCTGCTCGAAGAAGCCGGGGCCAAGACGGTGGAGATATCCCTGCCCCACACCGAGTACGGGGTGGCGGCCTACTACATCATCGCGCCGGCCGAGGCCAGCTCCAATCTGGCCCGCTACGACGGGGTGCGGTACGGCTTCCGTGACCATGACCAGCACGAACTGCTGGAGATGTACCGCCACAGCCGCTCCAAGGGCTTCGGCGAAGAGGTGAAACGCAGGATCATCATCGGCACTTACGCCCTGTCTTCCGGCTACTACGACGCCTATTACAAAAAGGCCTCCCAGGTCCGCACCCTGATCGTCGGCGATTACGCCAAGGCCTTCAGCCAATGCGACCTGCTGGTTTCCCCGGTCACCCCAGCGCCGGCCTGGAAGATCGGAGAAAAGATCGACGACCCGTTGAGTGTCTATCTCTCCGATATCCTTACCATTTGCACCAACCTGGCCGGGTTGCCCGGCATGTCGGTGCCCTGCGGGATAAGCTCCAGCGGCCTGCCCATCGGCCTCCAGCTCCAGGCCTCTCATTTTGCCGAGGAAAAAATATTCCGGGCTGCCTATGCCCTGGAACAGCGGCTCGGCCTGGCTGGCAAAAAGCCAATGATAGCTGGCAGCTTATAACTTACAGCTATAAGCTTATAAGGACTGAACCCCATGAAACTTCCTGTTCGCGACAACATCGCAAGCCTGATCCCCTATCCGCCGGGCAAGCCCCTGGAAGAGCTGGAGCGCGAGTACGGCATCACCGGCTCCATCAAGCTGGCCTCCAACGAAAACGCCCTGGGCCCGTCCCCAAAGGCCGTGGCCGCCGTGAGCGACAGCCTGAAAAACCTGCACCGCTACCCGGACGGCAGTTGCTACTACCTGGCCCAGGCGCTGGCCGAGAAGATCGGCGTTGCCGCAAATCAGCTGGTATTCGGCAACGGCTCAAACGAGGTCATCCAACTGCTCATCGCCGCCTTCCTCGCTCCTGGGGAAGAGGTGATCACCAGTCAGCCCACCTTTCTCGTCTACCAGAAGGCGGTCCAGGCCCAGGGCGGCGTCAACCGGGTGGTGCCGCTGATCGACATGCACCATGACCTGGACGGAATCATCCGGCAGATCAGCGCGAAAACCCGATTGATCTTTCTCGACAACCCCAACAATCCTTGCGGCACGGTGTTCAGCAACGAGGCCTTCCGCGGTTTTCTCGACAAGGTGCCGGATGGGGTGATCGTCGCTCTGGACGAGGCCTATGTGGATTTTGTCGAGCCGTCCCTGCGCCTCGATGCCCGGGACTATCTCAAGCACCGGGTGCCGGTGGTGGCCCTGCGCACCTTTTCCAAGGCTTACGGACTTGCGGGCTTACGGGTGGGCTACGGGCTGATGCATGCCGACATCGCCGATTATCTGCACCGGGTGCGGCAGCCCTTCAACGTCAATCTGCCTGCCCAGGCAGGCGCCTTGGCCGCCCTGGGGGATGACGAGCATTACGAAAAAACCATCGCCTTTACCAGGGAGGGCATCGCCTGGTTGAGCAGCGAGGTGGAGAAACTCGGCTGTCGCGCCTTTCCCAGCCAGACCAACTTTTTTCTCATCGACGTCAAATGCGACGGCAAAAAGCTCTACGATGCCTTGCTCCACCAAGGGGTCATCGTCCGGCCCATGAACGCCTACGGCTTTCCGACCTATATCCGCATCACCGTGGGATTGCCCGCGGAAAACAAGCGGTTCGTCAAGGCGTTGGCCACGGCGCTCACCGAGGTGGACCGTGCTTGACCCCAAGGGGATCATCACCATCGACGGCCCCTCGGGCGCGGGCAAAAGCACGATCAGCCGGGGGTTGGCCGCGAAACTCCATTTCACTTACCTGGACACCGGCGCCATGTACCGGGCCGTGGGGCTGGCGCTTGCACGGCAGGGGATTGACTTGGCCGACACCGACGCGCTGGAAAGATGTCTGGCCGCAATCGAGCTGACCCTTACCCCCAACGGCGACGACGATGTGCGGGTACTGCTGGGCGGCGAGGACGTGTCCCAGGCCATCCGCACCCCGGAGATGGGCATGGTCGCCTCCCGGGTTTCCGCCAATCCGCTGGTGCGGGAAAAACTCACCGCTCTCCAGCGGCAGCTGGGGGAAAAAGGGGGTATCGTCGCCGAGGGCCGCGACATGGGGACGGTGGTGTTCCCCAAGGCAGCCTGCAAGTTTTTCCTCAACGCCTCGGCCGAGGAGCGGGCTCGCCGCCGCCAAAAGCAGCTGGCGGAAAAAGGGCAGAGTGTCGATTATCAGGAAATTCTGGACCAGATCAGCAAACGTGACTATGATGATTCCAGACGCGCGCTTGCCCCGCTCAAAGCCGCCGATGACGCCATTCTTGTCGATTCTTCCAGCATGACCCCGGAAGCGGTCATCGATTACATGCGGGAATGCATTGCCAAGTCAGCCCCTTGAGTAAACGGCCAACAGGAGAGGAAGTCATGACCGACGAGACCAGATCCCTGAAACGCAGACACCTTGTGTACTATCTTGAAGTCTACGATGACGACGCCAACGAACTCCTGGGCCACCTCGTCGATGTGACCACCAGCGGCCTCAAGCTGGTGAGCAAGCAACGGATCCCCACCAACCGGACCTATCACCTGCGGATGATGCTGCCGGAAGGGTATTTTTCGCAAAAGGATCTCTACTTCGAGGCGCAAAGCATGTGGAGCTCCAACGACATCAATCCTGATTTTTACGACACCGGGTTTGCCGCGCCCAAGCTCGATGCGAAAACCCAGGACATCATCCGCGATCTGGTGAACCAGATAAGCTTCAACGACTAAAGAGAAACAAAAATGCATACGGTACTCGACTGCCGGGGTCTGGCCTGCCCGCAACCCGTGATCAGGGCCAAGGAATTGCTCGACTCCATGGCACAGGGCTCGGTGGAGGTGCTGGTCGACAACGAGGCAGCGCAAAGCAATCTGACCCGCTTCGGCAAGAGCCAGGGTTACGGGGTGGAAAGCCGCGCTTCCGGCGACACCCGCCACATCACGATCAGCAAGGACACCTCCGCCAAGGATGCGGCCGCGGCGCCGGCGCCGGAGGACTATCGCTGCGATCTGCCCACCACCGGCCTGGTTGTAATAATCCCGGCCGAGACCATGGGCAGGGGCAACGACGCCCTGGGCGGGGTGCTCATGCGGGCCTATGTCAAGACGATCAAGAACCTCAGCCCCCTGCCCGCGAAAATCTTCTTCTACAACACCGGGGTGAAAATCACCGCCACCGAGTCCGACCTGATCGCGCCGCTGAGGGAGCTGGCCGGCATGGGGGTGGAAATATACTCCTGCGGCACCTGCCTCGATTTCCTGAATCTCAAGGATTCCCTGCTGGTGGGCCAGGTCACCAATATGTTCGAGATCATGGACGCCATGGCCCAGGCGGCCAAGGTGGTCAGCCCCTACTGAAGGCGGTCCGCCTTCCCCTGATTATGCCCGACTCATCTCCCCCCATCTACCTCGACAACGCCGCCACCTCCTTTCCCAAGCCCCCGGAGGTGGGGGAGACCATGCACCGGCTGATCCAAGAGATATCCCTAAGCCCCGGCCGTTCGGCGCACCGCTTTTCCCTGGCTGCCGGCCGGGTGATCTTTGGGGCCCGGGAGCGGATAGCCGATTTCTTCGGCTGCCCGGATTCCAGCCGGGTGGTGTTCACCAGCAATGTCACCGAGGCGCTCAACGTGGGCATCTTCGGATTGCTCGCACCCGGCGATGAGGTGCTGACCACGGGCATGGAACACAACTCCGTGATGCGCCCCCTGCGGTACCTGGAGAAAACCCGGGGGATTTCCCTGACGATTCTGCCCACCAGCCCCACCGGCGGTATCGACCCGGACGATATCCCCAACCACCTGAACAAAAAAACCCGGCTGATCATCATCAACCATGTCTCCAACGTGACCGGCGCCATGGCCGATCTTGCCGCCATCGGCAAACGCAAGGGCGGGGCGCTGCTGATGGTGGACGCGGCCCAGTCCGCCGGGGTTTTCCCCCTGGACATGGAAGCCTTTGGCATCGATTTTCTCGCCTTCACCGGACACAAGGGGCTGTTCGGCCCCACCGGCACCGGCGGGTTTCTGCTCCGCCAAGGACTCATGCTCCCGCCGCTGACCATGGGCGGCACGGGGAGCAATTCGGAACTCGAGGAACAGCCCCAAATGATGCCGGACTGTTTTGAATCGGGAACGCCCAACACCTTGGGCATCGGCGGCCTGGCCGCCGGGCTGGAATTCATAAAAAAGACCGGCAGGGAAACGATCCGGCTCCACGAAGAGCGCCTCGCCGGCCTGCTGCTGGAGGGGTTGAGCCGGATACCGGGCGTCACCGTGCACGGGCCGCCGGCCGGAACCGACAGAGGCTCGGCCGTCTCCCTGACCATGGGAGGCAAAAGCGTGGCCGACTTGGCCTTTCTCCTCGACCGCCATTACGGGATCATGGCCAGGGCAGGGCTCCACTGCGCGCCCGCGGCCCACCGCAGCATCTCCACCTTTCCCCAGGGCACCCTGCGTCTCTCCCCCGGCTTTTTCAACACCGAGGCCGAGATCCAGGCCGTTCTCGCCGCCTTGGACCGGATCAACAGCGAAGCATAATCCTTTGCCAAAAAAAAACCGGGCGACCGATCGTGTCCTGATCAGCCGCCCGGCGCAATGCCTCTATGTCACACCCCTGAAGATTACAGATTTCTCGCCACAATAATGGCTATGGCCAGCTCCTGGGCCGCCAGAATCGAACCCTGGGTGGCGGCCACATTGACGCTCTGGAGCTGCTGGGTGGCGAGGATCTGATCCGCGGTCATGCCGATATTGTCGGCCATGGCCAGGGTGAGATCCCCCATTTCCAGGATCCGGTTGGCCATGATCCCGATGTCCGCCGAGATTTGCAGCATGCTCTTGAGCGAGGCGGAGAGCGTGGTGCTGGAGGTCATGGCGTCCAAGCTGTCGATGGCAAGCACATAGCCGTCCAGAGCCGAGGCCAGGGAGGTGAGCATGGTGGACAGGTTGCCCAGGTTGAGCAACGGCGTGGTATTGAGATAGGCGGTGCTGGCGGTGGAGTCCTGAAGCATGGTGGCCTGGGCCGTCTTTACCTTGTCCAGATAGGCATGGACATCGGTGGCCACCGTGCTGAGCTGGGTCTTCATGGTCCAGGGGCTCAAGACCACTGCGGCCATCCGGGCCGCCAGCAGCTGGCCATCCACCACCAGCTGCTCAAGGGTGAGGTTGTAGGTATCGGTTTCCACCACGGAAACCAGGGTCAGGATATTGGTCTGGGTCTGGAGCATGCTCTGCTGGGTGACCAGGATATTCTGGTTCTGGATCTGCTGGGTCAGGATGATACGGTCGGCCATGAGGCCGATATTGTCCGACATGACCAGAATCTTGTCCGCCATCTCCCCGATGCGGTCGGCCATGGCCCCGATATCATCGGAGAGCTGGAGCATGGCCACAATCCCGTCCTTCAGGGTAATGGCCTGGGTGGTCGACGAGAGCCCCCCCAGATCAACGGAGAGCCGCAGGCTTTCATTGGCCAGGCTCGTGTTCAGGGCGGAAAGCGTTTCCAGCGCGGTCAGGGTCTCGTCGTCCATCTGCAGCGGCGCGGCCAGATTGTCGTTCACCTGGCTGATGCTGTTCACCAACGCATGGGCCGCCTGATCTGCCTGCACCAGCGGCCCGCAGACCGAGTCGGATGCCAGGCTGATCGCCTTGAGCTGGGTATCAAGCCCCTGGGCCTGGACCACCAGATTCTGCAAATCCTCCGCCAGGGCCGCCAGGGCCGTGCCCGGCTGCAACCCCACGCCGGCCAAAAGAAAAAGGGTTGCCAACAACCCGGTTCGAATAGATGCGCTCATGATCTTTCTCCCACACAATATTGGCCGCGATTACTGGCCGAGATAATTTTTGATGACGGTAAGGGTGACATTCTGGGCGATGGTCACCGAGTTCTGGGTCAGTTCGATATTGGCTTGCTGGAGGTTCTGGGTCTCGACAATCCGGTCCGCCATGAGCCCGATATTATCCGCCATGACGATGATCTTGTCGGCCATCTCCATGATCCGGCCGGACATCTCGCCGATGTCCGCGGTCAACCGCAGCATGCCGGCCGTGGCATCCGAAAGAACCGGGGTCTCGGTGAGCGGGGCCAGCTGGTTGATGGTGTTGGCGTAGGTTTCCAGGGAAAAGGCCAATGCCGCCTGCATGCTGGAGAGGTCGCCCATCAGGGTCAGGGTGTCGCCGTTGATATAGTGGCTTGCCGACTGGCTGTTCTGGCTCATCCAGGTATAGAGGGACACCGTGCTGTTGAGCAGCAGAGCGGTCTGGGTCTCCAGGGCGCTCAAATCCACGGCCATGGTCTGGCTGGTGAGGGTTGTTCCTCCCATCTCGCCGACCAGGGCGTTGGCCTCGTTCGCCACCAAGCCCAGGCTGAGATTGTAGGTGATGGTGGACAGGCTGTCGCTCATGGCGACCATGTTCTGCTGGGTGGTGAGGATGGAGGCCTGGGTCAGGGCCACATTGGTGTTCTGCAGCTGCTGGGTCAGCAGGATCCGGTCCGCCATGGCGCCGATGTTGTCGGCCATGACCAGAATCCGGTCCGCCATCTCCAGAATCCGGTCGGCCATGATGCCGATATCGTCGGAAAGACGGAGCATACCGCTCAAGGCGGCGCGGTACTCAAAAAGATCGGCCACATCCTCGATGCTCCGCAGCTCCAGGGCTATCCGCACGGAATCGGCGGCCATCCCCTTGGCAAGGACGGAAAGATCATCCAGGGCGGTGAGATCGGCGGCGGTGAGGGTCACGGGCACGGTCAGCCGGCCGTACACCGCCTGGATGCTTGCCAGATAACTCTCCAGGGAGGCATTGAACCCGCCCAGCTGGGTGCAGGTGTTTCCCTGGGCAACGCTGATCGCCGCCAGGCTGGCGCGGAGGGTGGTTCCCTGGACAACCAGAGCCTGCAGATCGGTGCTGAGGCTGGCCTGGGCCGGCAAGGCCGAAAAAATGAGGGTGAGGGCAAGCGCCAGGCCTGCAAGGGATTTAGGCAGCATCTGTAGTTCTCCAAAACCAAATGATGTGTTAGAATATAATTATATGATTAATTGCTTAATTAACACAGGGGGTCTTCTCCCGTCAACCCTGTTTTCCGCCTCCTCCCGTGCGCGGTTTTTCGGCCCGGTCCGGCAAAAGGCGTGGAAGCGCGCCGCATGTCGGCGCTTGCAAAGAATGGAGCCTCTGGGTAGATTGCCTCGGACCAGCCCTTGACCTCAAAAAACCAACCACACACATCAGAGGAATGTAATGAAACGATATCTGCATATCTTGGCGACGGTGATGCTCTTGCTTGCGGTGGTCGCCTGCGGCGACAAAAACACGCCGGATTCCGGCCGACCCCCGATCTTCCGCTCCCTTTCGCCGCAGGAGGCCAAAGCCCTCATCGAAACGCGCAACGACCTGGTGCTGGTGGATGTCCGCTCGCCGGAAGAGCTGTACGAGGGGTCCATACCCAACTCGCAACTCATCCCCTTCGGCGAGCTCGCCAAGGGCAAGGTGACCCTGCCCACGGGCAAGCCCCTCTTGCTGATCTGCGCCGTGGGCGGCCGCAGCTATGCGGTGGGCCAGTATTTTTCCGGCAAGGGGTACGGGGAGATCTACAATCTGGACGGCGGGATCAGCGCCTGGAAGGCGGCGGGGTTGCCTGTGCAACCGCGATAACAGGTTGGCAATTCCGGGTAAAAACACCTAGTCTTGACTTAGGTCAAGTCTGCTCTTGGGCGGACATGCTACTGTGCGTAAATTGAGGGGAACCGTACACCACGCCAGGAGGATGCCACGCCCATGAATTTCGTCAAACAACTCGCCATCAAAAACCAGATGCGGCTGCTGGTTTCCATCCCGGTCTTTTTTCTGGCTGTGATTCTGATCGCCAATGGGATGGAGCGCTACCGGACCATCACCCAGGCGAAAACAGTCAAGGAACTTGCCGTCATGGCCGGGCTGATCACCGAGATCGCCCACGAGGCCCAGAAGGAGCGGGGGATGACCGCGGGTTTCCTGGGCAGCAAGGGGCAGAAGTTCGGCGACCGGTTGCCGGCCCAGCGGGGCGAAACCGACACCCGCATCACGGCGCTCAAGGAGTACCTCCGGCACTCCGTGGCCGACAAGAACGATGCCGCCCTGGCGAAAAATCTGGGGGAAGCCCTTGCCGACGCGGAAAAAATCTCCTCCATCCGTCAGCAGGCGGACACCCTGGCCATCGCCGGCCCGAAGGCCATTGCCTTTTACACCGGGGTAATAGAAAAGCTTTTGGGCACCATCCCCCAGATCGCCCGCACCACCCCTGATGCCGGAACCATGCGGGCGCTCACCGCCTACTACAACTTTGTCGAGGCCAAGGAGCGCATGGGCCAGGAAAGGGCGGTGCTGAACAATACCTTTGCCAACGACCGCTTCGCCCCGGGGATGCGCAGGAAATTCGTGCAGATCCTCGCCGAGCAGTCCTCTTTCCTGAAAAACTTCCTGGTGTTTTCCGATCAGTTGGGCGCCAACGCTTACGAGGAGAAGATGAAGGGCTCCACGGTTGCCGAGGTTGCCGCCATGGAGAATGCCACCCTGGCCAAACTTGCGGACAATATCGAGGAGGGTTTCGGCATCAATGCCGAAGGCTGGTTTGCGGCCATGACCGGCAAGATCGACCTGATGAAGGAGATTGAAACCCATCTTGCGGAAGGACTCGTGGTCCAGGCGGAAAGCGGCATGCGCGCGGCGCGGACCTCGCTGATCATCACCACGACGACCGCCTTAAGCGTCATCCTGGTCAGCATCTTGCTGGCCGCCTATCTTTCCTCCCTGATCGGCAACGCGCTGGAGAGGATCAGCCATGATCTGGACAGCGGCGCGGAGGAAGTGACCTCGGCGGCCGGCCAGGTCGCCTCGGTCAGTCAGTCCCTGGCGGACGGGGCCAGCAATCAGGCCGCCGCCATCGAGGAAACCTCCGCCTCCCTGGAAGAGATTGCCGCAGTGACCAAACAGAACGCCGACAACGTCGGCCAGGCCGAGGCGTTGACCAGCGAGGCGCGCAGGGTGATCGACACGGCCAATGGTTCCATGGATCAGCTCACCCAGTCCATGGCGGAAATCTCCAAGGCCAGCGAGGAGACTTCCAAGATCATCAAGACCATTGACGAGATCGCCTTCCAGACCAATCTGCTGGCCCTGAACGCGGCGGTGGAGGCGGCACGGGCCGGGGAGGCGGGGGCAGGTTTCGCCGTGGTGGCCGACGAGGTGCGCAACCTGGCCATGCGGGCCTCCGAAGCGGCGAAAAATACCGCCGGGCTCATCGAGGGAACCGTGCAAAAGGTACAGACCGGGGAAACGCTGGTGACCTCCACCAACCAATCCTTTAGGGAGGTGGCCGAGAGCACCGCCAAGGTCGCCATGCTGATGAGCGAGATCGCCACGGCCTCGCGGGAACAGGCCTCGGGCGTGGGCCAGGTCAATCTGGCGGTCACCGAACTGGACACCGTCACCCAGCAGAACGCGGCCACCGCCGAGGAAGCGGCCAGCGCCTCCGA
>JAJZPC010000032.1:28206-29500 GCA_021811385.1 Deltaproteobacteria bacterium
GGAATTACAGAATGGCTTTCATGGCCCCCATGTAGGAGCGCAGCTCCGCGCCGATCTCCTCGACCCCGGTGTAGCGGATCGCCTCGTTGACCTGAACCAGCTCGATATTGTTCACCCCGTTGTCCTTCACGCTCAGACCCTTGCCGATCACGTCGGTGTCGATCTTCTTCATGAACTTGGCCAGCATGGGCCCGGCGGCGTGGGCAAAGAGGTAGCAGCCGTACTCGGCGGTGTCGGAGATGACCACGTTCATCTCGTAGAGCTTCTTGCGGGCGATGGTGTTGGCGATGAGCGGCACCTCATGCAGCGACTCGTAATAGGCGGATTCCTCCTTAATCCCGGCGGAAACCATGGTGTCGAAGGCCAGCTCGACCCCGGCCTTGACCATGGCCACCATCAGGATGCCGTTGTCGAAATACTCCTGCTCACTGATCTTCTTCTTGGTGGAGGTGGACTTCTCAAAGGCGGTTTTGCCGGTGGCGGCGCGCCATTTGAGGAGATTCTTGTCGTTGTCGGCCCAATCCGCCATCATGGTCTTGGAAAAATGGCCGCTCATGATGTCGTCCATGTGCTTGGCAAAGAGCGGGGCCAGAATCTCCTTGAGATCCTCGGCAAGATCGAAGGCCTTGATCTTGGCCGGGTTGGAGAGCCGGTCCATCATGTTGGTGATGCCGCCGTGCTTCAGGGCCTCGGTGATGGTCTCCCAGCCGTACTGGACGAGCTTGGAGGCATAGCCGCTCTCGATGCCTTTTTCGATCATCTTGTCGTAGCACAGCAAGGAGCCTGCCTGGAGCATGCCGCAGAGGATGGTCTGCTCGCCCATCAGGTCGGATTTGACCTCGGCGACAAAGGAGGACTCCAGCACCCCGGCCCGGTCGCCGCCGGTGCCGCAGGCATAGGCCTTGGCCAACTCCCACCCCTTGCCCTGGGGATCGTTTTGGCGGTGCACCGCGATCAGGGTGGGCACGCCGAAGCCGCGCTTGTACTCCTCCCGCACCTCGGTGCCGGGGGATTTGGGCGCAACCATGATGACCGTGAGATCCTTGCGGATCTGCATGCCCTCTTCCACGATGTTGAAGCCGTGGGAGTAGGAGAGCGTCGCCCCTTTTTTCATCAGCGGCATGATGGTGGAAACCACTTTGGTGTGCTGCTTGTCCGGGGTGAGATTGATGACCAGATCGGCCTTGGGGATCAGCTTCTCGAAGGTGTCCACGCTAAAGCCGTTGCCGTGCGCGTTCTTGTAGGACTGGCGCTTGGTCTTGATCGCCTCCTCGCGCAGGGCGTAGGAGACATC
>JAJZPC010000033.1 GCA_021811385.1 Deltaproteobacteria bacterium
CGGTAGCCCCGCCGGTGCAGGGAGGCGCCCGAGGCGTCGAGGCTGATCACCGCCGTGTTTTTATGGATATGGAGGTTGAAGACCAGATCGGGGTTGCGCTTGTCCACGTTGGGCCGGGCGCCGAATTTCTCCTGGAACTGATCGACGATGGCGTCCTTGAGGCAGAGCGAGGCGTACTGGGAATGGGTGATCTTGCTGTCGCTCACCGTGGCGGTGATGACAAAGGTCTGCTCCCGGTCGAACAGCTCCACCCAGGGGATGGTCAGCGCGGTTTTGTAGAGATACTTGGTGCTGTGGCAGTCGAAATGCAGCAGCGGAGCCAACACCCGGGTGCAGAGCCGGGTCTGGTAGACGATCCGGTACAGGGCCTCGGGCGCGGCGGTGAAATAGACGCCCCGGTAGACCGGGTTGATCTGGGTCGCGCCCAAACCCGCAAGCTCGCGCTCGGCAAGGGGCTCGACATTCTCCGCCACCTGGGCGAAGTAGCTGTTGTTCTTTTGATAGACAAAGTCCACTCCGTGACCTCACACAACTCAGGATTGATTTCAGGCCGGAGGGTGAAAAACCCCGCCGGACGATCTGCCGATGGTACACCGGAACACCCGGAAACGCCACAGACAAGACACACCCTTCACCCAGACGCGGGATTCTCTGCGCCGGCGGTCATGATCGCGCAGCCGGATATTTACAAGCGGGCCAGGGTATGCGATACTCTGGGTATTCTTGGCAGCCCAAATGTACCCTGAGGGATTCCCCGGCAACATCACACGAGGCAACCCTGTGCAGACAAAAAAAAGCGATTTCTCCCTGGACGCCTCAGCCAGTGAACTCTACGCCCAGCTCTCCGGCATTGACACCACCCGGAGGATTTTCGACCAATCCCCGCAGGAATCCTCCCTCCTCGAACTGCTCGGCGCGGAAGAACAATGGCTCGACCGCAACCGCCTCATCCTGATCGAGGTCTGCTGGCTGCTCGCCGAGATCCTGCACAAAAAACAATCCCCTGTCCCAGACCACACCGCAGAGCAGGACAATGCCCTGTGGGCGGCGATAAAACAGCTTTCCGGCTGTCCGCACTTTGACGGGACCATCTCGATCCGCTACCGGGGCAGCGGCTTTCCCGGCCAGGAGGCAGTGCAGGAACAGTGCGATTACGAGGTCGCCTGCGGCAACCTCCTGCTGGATCTACAGGTCGCAGGGACCATGGCCAAGCGGATGGCGGGCCGGCCCGGCTCGGCCCTGCCCGGCCAATTGCTTGCCGCCTTCAAGGGGTTCAGCTCCCTGGGCATCAACCACCTCCATCTAGACAGCAAGGTCGGCGACGAAAACGACAAGGAACGGATCCTCGCCTCCCTGCACGGATTGACCCGTTACTACCAAGAGGCGGGCCAGGCTTCGTCGGCCTATATCGTCCGGGACGAATACAATCTCCCCAATCCCAATCTCACCCTGCTGGCGGCGATCAACAAGGTCAAACCTGCGGCAATCCAAAAGCTGGTGGCGGAAATCACCCCCATGCTCTTCGGCCCGGATCCCAAGGAGGCGCTGGCCGCCTTTCCCACCGTGTTCAACGCCATCTTCGCCTTTCCGAAGCTCAACGCCCAGCTCACGAAACCGGCCATCGAGGTCAACAACATCCAGCGTCTCATGCCGGGGCAAACCGACGGGGGCGACACCCGGAACCAGGCCCTGCTCTCACGCATGGCCATCGCCAGCTATGGCGAAAATCCCCGTCAGGTGGCGGAGGTTCTGGCCAGCGTGACCAGCGGCGGCTACCAGAACATCTACATGGGCACCCTGCAAAAACGGCTCTCCCTGGCCACCGATTTTCTCAACAAGAGCGAGAATACCCCCCAGCCCGGAGCCGTGCAAAAGGAGGCGCTGCACAATATCGAAAACGGCCTGGAGATGGTGCCGGATGAGCTGTATGAGAACCTGGATCTGCCCGCAGCCCAGGATCAACCCGCAACGGAGGGCGGCCACCAGCCCCGGCATGACTGGCCGCTGCACAAGGAGATCTTCTCCCTGCTCAGCTTTTTCAAGCGCCGCTCGGTGATCAAGAAAAAAATGCGCGACATGGTCCGCGGCCAGGTAAAATTCGAGCCCCAGGATTACGCGGTGATCGCGAGAAATTTCCGGATCACCGGCGAGCAGGCCGCCCATCTGGTGCGGCTGCTCAACGGCTGCTTTGACGAAAACGGCCGCTTCCGCAGGAGCGCCTTTGAAAAAAACATCCCCGAGTTTGTCCGGTACGAAACCAAGGTTTTTGAATTTCTCTGGCATTACCTGAAGGAGCTGGTCTCCCGGGACGACAGGGTTTCCTTCCTCAACGCCATGCAACACCTCATTGCCGGGCTGAACTCCCCGGCCGAGGCGCTCAAGGTGCTGCTGCGCGACATCTTCGGCCAGGCGCACCGGATGGGATTTTCCGACCGCAACGGGCTGCTGCTCGCCAATATCCTGATCCGCACCTACAACCAGGAGCTCGGCAACCATATCGAACTCACGCCGGAGGAGGTGCTCCAGGTCAAGGTGGGGCTCAACCAGGAGATGACCGCCAAGGCCCTGGACTTTTTGGAGGAGGAGCAGGAAAACCTCTTCCGCAAGCTCCGCACCATCCACGAGGAGCTCCAGAAGACCCTGAGCCGGGAAGCAGGCGCGACCGCGATCCCCTTGCACTACCTCACGACCCTGGAGCGGGAACTGATCATCTTTCTCGCCCTGGTGGGCGGGACGGTCTCCCACAAGATCCTCCACGGGGTGGTCAAGGAATACGGCAACCCCGATTCCGGAATCTACGCCGCCCTCACCACTCCGGAAGAGGGCAAGGGCTTTCTCCAGCTGCTCCAGGTGGCGTTGCGCGGCTTGAAACGGTTTGCCAAGATGGAAGACCTGCTGCTCTTTACGATCCTCACCGACCGGGAACCCCGCTTCCTTTCCCTGTGGGACGACGCGTCCCATGCCGCCTTGGTCAGGCGGGTCATGGAATGGGCGCGCTGAGGAGGGTCATTCCTCACCCTTCCGCTTTGCCTGTTTTCTTCTCTTGCAATCCGAAGGAAGACGGGGTACCTATTGCTGCGGAAAGTCAATTGCTTACCATGCATTCTTTTGGGAGAAAACACCATGAACTTCGATTCATTCGAACAGGCATTGCATACCTGCATGACCGCCACCCCCGGCAGCGACGAGCAGGAGGGTGCTCTGATCTACTGCCTGGACAACGCCCCGCCCGAGCTCAAGGACAAGATCGCCGAAGCCCTGGCGAATTTCCACAAGGGACATGCCGATGGCTGCGGATGCGGCTGCAATCACGGCCACGATTGAGTAGGGCACCCTTCGGATTATTTCTTCTGAAAAAGCGGGAGAAACTCCCCGTACCCTTCCTTTGCCAGATCGACCACGGGGATAAACCGCAGAGCTGCCGAGTTGAGGCAGTAGCGCAACCCGGTGGGCGGCGGGCCATCGGCAAAGACATGGCCCAGATGCGATTCCCCTTCCCGGCTGCGCACCTCGGTCCGTTTGGCAAAAAGCCGCCGGTCTTCCCGCTCGACGATCCGCGCCGGCGACAACGGCCTGGTAAAGCTCGGCCAGCCCGTGCCTGAGTCATACTTGTCCAGCGAGCTGAACAGCGGCTCGCCGGAAACAATATCCACGTAGATCCCGGCCCGCTTGTTATCCCAGTATTCATTGCGAAAGGCGGGCTCGGTGTCCTCTTCCTGGGTGACCTTGTACTGCAAGGGGGTGAGCCGGTGGCGCAGTTCCGCCTCGCTCCATTTCTTGGCAGCCCGGCTCTGATCCCCCCAGATCTTTTCCAGAAATTGATCCCTGCCGGACCCGCCACGGTAGATGCGGTAGCGGATGGGGTTCTTCTTATAATAATCCTGGTGGTACTCCTCGGCCGGATAAAACCGGGTGGCCGGCACAATCGGGGTCACGATGGGCTTGGCAAAAACCTTGCGGCCGGCCAGCTCGTTTTTCGATTTCCCGGCCAGCTGCCTTTGCTCCTCGTCGAGATAAAAGATCCCCGAGGTGTAGGCGTGGCCCCGGTCCACGAACTGGCCACCGCTGTCGGTGGGATCGATCTGGCGCCAGAAAACGTCCAGCAGCTTTGCGTAGCCGACCCTGGCCGGGTCATAGACGATCTCAATCGCCTCGATATGCCCGCCCGCGCCATAGTTTTCATAGGTGGGGTTTTCCGTCCTGCCCCCGATATAGCCGGAGGTGACCGAAAATACCCCGTCCAGCTGCTCAAAAGGCTTTTCCATGCACCAAAAACACCCCCCGGCAAAGATCGCCTTTTTGGTTTTTTCCGCCGCCACGGCCCCTGGCGCGGCCAACAGGCCGAGCAGGGCAAAGGCCAGGAGAAGAAGAGACACGTTTTCCACAACCTGTCCGATCATCTTCATGCGACCACCTCTCTGATAATTTTTCCACGCCTTACCACAGTGGTGTCCGATTAAGATGTTGCATTAGGTTCCCCTCCTTTGACGGGAGGTGGGGGGTGGGTGAAGTTGCCACCGACACCAAAGCCAGCACGTTCCCCCTCTCCCTACCCCTCTCCCGCAGGGGGAGAGGGGACTTTTCTGCCTTTTGCAATTTTCCAACCGGACAACGCCGGCTTTGTTTCAAACAATAAGCACGCCTCGGAAAAAAACGATCAGAAAAAAGCCGAATGCAATGGTTCCGAAGCCAGGAAGGTATCCAGCTCCTCCTGGTCGTAAAAGGCCCGTTCGAAGAAAAGTCCCTGACTGGGCGCGGTGTATTCCTTCAGCACCACCGGCGCCTCCAGAAAATGGAGCACCTCGGCCACGGTGAGTTGCCCCTTGCCGACCTCGGCCAGCACCCCGACGATGCGGCGCACCATCTTCCAGAGAAAATGCGAGCCCACGATGCGAAAGAGGATGAGATCCTCGGTTTCCCCGATCTGGGCCGTGTGCACCATGACCAGCGGGGATTTCTTCTTGATCGCCTGCCGGTCGGTGAATGAGGTGAAGTCGTGCATCCCCACCAGGATGGTGGCCGCCTCCTGCATCAACCCGGCGTGCAGCGGCTCCGGGATCTGCCAGACAAAATTCCGGCCCAGGGCATTTTTACGTTTGGCAATCTGGTAGAGATAGCTGCGGCCGAGGCAGTTATGCCGGGCATGGAACCGGGCGCCTGCCCGTTTGCACTCCAGGATGGCGATATCCTTGGGCAACAGCTCGTTCAACCGTTGCCCGATCTCCTTGGGGCTGAGTTCGGTATACGCCTCCAGATGGGCGGCAAAGCGCAGCCCGTGCACCCCGCTATCGGTGCGGCCGCTGCCCTGCACATCCGCCTCGCCCTCGAAAAGTTCGGCCGTTGCCTTGAGCAGGCTGCCCTGAATGCTTTTGGCGTCATCCTGCTTCTGCCAGCCGCTGTAGCGGCCGCCGTCAAACTCCAGGGCCAGCTTGAATCGTTTTGGGTGTTCATGCATGGTGATGGTTCCTTAACACATGATTGGTAACAGGCAGACTCTCCGCCTTTTCATTTTTGGTCGCCCTGCCAGCCCACGGCCTGCCGCCGCGTTGGGCTGAAGCCGATAAAGGCGACGCAGCATGCGACAAAACAGAGAACAAACAGACCGCTGCCCATGAAGGAGGCGCCGTAGCCCCACTCCCGGTTCAGGTTCCCGGAAACCACGGCGGCAAGAAAGGTGGCCATGGTGCGGGCGCCGTAGAGCAGGCCGGAGTTACCGCCCAACCGGCCGGAAGGAAAAAGCAGCGCCACCAGCACCCCCAGCTCCAGCAAGGCCACGGTGTCGCCCAGGTTGTGGAGCAACCGGATGATCACCAGGCTCCAGATGTCAAAGGCCATGGGGGTCAGCATCTGAAACAGGGCGGAAAAGGCCATGCCGCCGAGAAAAAAGAGGAACACCGATTTCCGTTTGTCGTGATACCTGCCCACCAGGGGAACGGCCAGGGCCATCCACAACCCCATGCAGGCAAAGACCAATCCTATCTGTCTGGGGAGCAGCCCGAATTTTTCCCTCAGCAGCAGGGAAAAAGAGGTCTGCTCCACCCCGAAATGGGTGCCCAGCACAAAAAGACAGGCGAGCAGCAGCAGGGGCTTGAATTGGAGGACATCCCCGCTGTATTCCTTAAAGGAAAAAACAATGGGCTCATAATCAGCCAGGAACAGCGAGAGCAGAAAGATCCCCCCGGCGCCGGCCACGGCCAGGGAGAATAACAACCCGGGCGACGCCTGCATCACCAGGCCGCCCACCAGAGGGCCGAGGCCGAAGCCCAGATAGGTGCTCAACTGGTAGGTCGCCACCCTCCTGCTCCGCTGGATCTGCCCGAAATGCTTCAGATACAGGGACTCGCTCACCACCACTAGGGCCGCGCTCCCCAAGCCCCCGACACACACCGCCGCCATGATCCAGCCAAAGGAGCGGGCGGTCAGGAGGGCAGCAAAATATCCCCCATAGAGCAGCGCGCCGCAGAGCATGGTCCGCTTGGGCGAAAAAATATCGGAAAACAGGCCGAGCGGAAGCATCAGCGCCATGGAGGAGAGGGAAAAAAGACCGATGGCCATGCCGATCCGCACGTCGCTCAGGCCATACCCCTTGAGAAGCAGGGGCAGATAGGCCAGCACCAGCCAGTGCGTGAAGTAGATGAGAAAACGGATGGTGATGGACAGCAGGATCTGGCGGCGCATGGGGAAGTCCCTGGTAAACGGAGTCGATCCTCCCTTCTAGCACGCTTGAGCCAAAGAGGCAATTGCGGACTTGCCCTGCAAAAATTGCCTGATATTCAGGCGCAAGCGACCCGACATCGGGTCGACATTGCCCTGATTACGCCCCATGTCGGCTGGAAAAAGCAGGGATTCCGGCATACGGTGAAATCGAAAATCGCGTCGTGCTTTTTTGCAACCCAGCCAAAAAGTCTATTCTCACAAGGAGGGAATATGCTGAAGAAAACCCTGCTCGCAACATGTGTTGGAATCCTGCTGGTCAGCCAGAACGTCCAGGCCGGGGATACCGCCCAAACCGGGGCCCTGGGCGGCGCGGCCGGGGGCGCCATTCTCGGCCAGGCCATCGGCCGCAACACCAAGGGCACCCTGCTGGGCACCGCCATCGGCGGGGTGCTGGGCTACATGATCGGCAACGAGATGGAGAAGGATCAGGTGCGGACCGTCCGGACGGTCCGGACGTACTCGCCGCCGCCCAGAATGGTCCGCCAGTATGAAGAGGATGATGACGCCGATTGCCGGGAGGTGGAGGTTCTGGCGCAGGTGGATGGCAGGCCGGAACGGGTCTACTCCACCGCCTGCTATGAAAACGGCGCCTGGGTGCTGCAGGACAGCTCCAGGGTGGTGAGCCAGACGGTGATCATCGACCGCGACCGCGATTATCCGCCGGCCAGGGGACATTTCCGGCACAGGGAAAAGCACCATTGGCAGGAAAGCAGATACCGCCCGGCGTACCATGGCTATTCCGGCCGGGGACGGGACTGCGACAACACCCGGATCATCTTCCGCTGAGCCCCCGCTCAGACGCGGCAGCGGTAACCGGACAACAGGCGGCTTCCCCTTCCGGGGCAGGCCGCCTGTTTTTTTTCAGGATTCCGCCCCCTGCTCCGCCAGAATCCTTCTTGCCCCGGCCAGGGCCTCGTCGATATGGCCGAAGATATTCTCCTGGCCGATCTTTTCGGTGAACCGGTTGCGATCCAGGGAGACCCGCAGCTGCGGGCGGACGCCGGAGAGAAACAGGACGGTGCCGTCCTTGCGGGTCTTGGCCAGCAGATCCTCCAGGGCTTGCAGGGCCGTGGCGTCGATGGTCAGAATATGCCGCATCCGCAGGACCAATACCTTGGCCGGGGTCTTGACGATATTCAGGGTATCCTTGAACTGGGTGACGGCCCCGAAGAAAAACGGCCCGTAGATCTCGAACACCTCCACCCCCTTGGGCACCTCGCGGGTGGCGATGGCCAGGGCGTCCTCCTTGCCGTACTCCTCGTTGAGTTCGCTGGTAATGTTGCGCACCTCGGTGACCTGGGCCATGCGGTTCATGAAGAGCAGGGCGGAGAGGACGATGCCGGTTTGGATGGCGATGGTCAGATCGACAAAAACCGTGAGGCCGAAGGTGCTGAGCATCACCAAGATATCCGACTTGGAGGCGCGAAACAGCTTGACGAAATGTTGCCATTCGCTCATGTGGAAGGCGACCACCAGCAGGATCGCCGCCAAGGCGGGCATGGGGATGAGCACGGCCCAGCGCCCGAAAAGCAGCAGGATCAGCAACAGGGTGATGGCATGGACCATGCCGGCCACCGGGGTACGACCGCCGTTCTTGATGTTGGTCGCGGTCCGGGCGATGGCGCCGGTGGCCGGAATCCCCCCGAAAAATGGCGAGGCGATGTTGGCCGCCCCCTGGGCCACCAGCTCCATGTTGGAACGGTGGCGCATCCCGGTCATGCCGTCGGCCACCACGGCGGAAAGCAGCGATTCGATGGCGCCCAGCAGGGCGATGGTCAGGGCGGGGGAGATCAGCTGCGGCAGCATGGCCCAATCCAGGCGGGGCAGCCTCGGCATGGGCAGCATGCTGGGCACGCTGCCGAACTGCGAACCGATGGTTTCCACCGGCAGGGCGAGAAAATGGACCATCCCGGTGGAAACCAGGATGGCGATGATGGAGCCCGGCACCTTCCGGGTCACCTTGCCCCAGAAAACGATGATCAGCAGCGAAATACCGCCCACCAGCAGGGCCGAGGGATTCAGGGTATCGGCATGGTGCGCGTAATCGAGGATCTTGTGGACAAACTCACCGGAGGCGGTGGGGATGGTCAGCCCGAAGAAATCCTTGATCTGGGTGGTGGCGATGATCAGGGCGATGCCGCTGGTGAACCCCACGGTCATGGGATAGGGGATGAACTTGATCACCGCCCCCATCCGGGCCAGACCCATGGCGATCAGAAGCAACCCGGCCATCAGGGTGGCCATGGCCAGCCCGTCGTAGCCGAACTTGGCGACAATGCCGAACACCACGACGATGAAGGCGCCGGTTGGCCCGCCGATCTGCACCCGGCTGCCGCTCAGCAACGAGATGAGAAACCCCGCGATGATGGCGGTGAAGATGCCTTGCTCCGGCTTGACCCCCGAGGCAATGGCAAAGGCGATGGCCAGCGGCAGAGCGACAATGCCGACCAGAACTCCGGCCATGACCTCCCGGCCCAGATTCTTGCGGTCGCAGCCGTCCTTGATGCAGGAAAAAAACTCAGGAACCAAACGGGTGCTCATCGGATAATTCCCTCCAAGATACTTTTCAGTATCGCCGGGTAGATATCAGATGGTCGGGGAGCTTTACGCGAGGGACAAGCGCAGGGTAAAGGCGGGGCCAGGTGATAGGTACCCGACGAACAACAAATGCCATGCACGTCAGGCAGAAAACAACAGGGCCTTATATTTAGAAAAAGCCGCTTGAATTTGCAAGGGAAAATATACCTGCTCAGGCCAGACCGCGCTGATAGTTGAAAGGGGTGGTCTCCGGCAGGGGCTGATCGGCAGCAAGCGAGGCCAGCACCTGCTTGCCCCTTGCGGAAAGAGCCCCGCACTGGCTCAGATCAACGATGATTCGGGCACAGCCCATCCCTTTGAGCTCGGCGAGATGGCCCAGCAGGGAAAAATCCTGCTCCGCCAGAACCTCGGTGAGGCCATGGTGCTGAAAAACGCGATACCCTTCTCCTCCTTCGGCCCGCAGCACCGCGCCGGGCCGCACCCCCCGCACCGGAATGCGGGAAAGCATCACCACCAGCGGGCTATACACCGCAATTGCCAGGGGAGGCAGATGTGCAGCCCGGCGGAAGAGTTCCTGCATATTCTTGCGGTCGTCCTCCAGATCAACGGTGAGTCCGGCCAATCCCAGCTCCTGCCAGGCAAGGGCGGCCTGACTGTTCAGGGTGTAGCAGCGGAAGCCGCCCAGCAGGGTCAGACCGGACAGCCCGGCAAACAGGGGAAGATGCCCCAGATTGTTGAGCCGGAAGCGCTGAAATCCCTGCCCTGCCAGCATCCCCACCGCCCTCCGGTATTCGTCCCACTCGACCCCGAAGAGCATGGGGGGGATCTCCCAGATGACCCTCCCCTGCCATTCCTCGCGCCGGTGGTCCACCTTTTTCAAGGATGCCATGGTCTCCGGGGTCAACACCAGTTCAAATTCGGCAACATCCGGCTCGTCGAGAACACGCATGTCCTGGGGCTCCCTGCCCCGCACGGTCAGAGCCTGGGCAGGAGCAGCCTGGGGAGCGGAAGCGGGCAGCAGACCGGTCAACGCCTGGATACGGGCCTGGGCCAGGATTTCCTTGTAGGCCGAACTCTTTTCCGGCACAACCACCTGATCGAGCGTGGCCCGACAACCCTCCGGGCTCAGGGTAAAGGCGGCCTTGCCCCCTACCTTGAAGATCGTGTCTCCCACCTGAAAAAAACCGCCCTTGTCGGGAATCCGCACCCGGACAAAATCCCCGGCCTTGACGACTTTTTGTTTTTTCTGTTCGAGCCAGAGCTCCCGCACCGTAAAGCCGGTGCCTGCCTGGTCGTTTTGCGGCTGGACGCGGATCCGGTCGCCCACGTGCAGCCGGTCGCCGGTCGTAAAACCGAGCATGCCGCCGCGCAACGAGGTCACCTGGCCGAGATGCTTGCCCAGAGTCCCCTGCGTGGCGGAATCCGCAATCGCCGAGGGAACGGAGCCGGTGAGAAACCCCTTGGTCGCCTTGCGGCCAAAGGAAAGGGCCAGCTGCTCCTCGGCCTCCTGCATCGCCTGCTTGCGCCCGCTTTCCGGGGCGTCCAGCACCAGCCGGTAGGCCGCCACCACCCGGGCCACATACTCGGCGCTCTTCATCCTGCCTTCGATCTTGAGGCTGACAACCCCGGCCTTGAGCAGCTGGGGCAACAGGGACAGGGCGGAAAAATCGCTGGTGGAAAAATGGTAGCCCGGCTGTTCCCGGTTGAGATAGCGGCGGCGGCAGGGCTGGGCGCAGCGGCCCCGGTTGCCGCTCATGCCGCTCACGGCGGAGGAAAACAGGCATTGGCCGGAAACGGAAAAACACAGGGCACCGTGGACAAAATGCTCCAGCTCGATGGTGCTTTGCTGCCGGATGGCAGCGATCTCGGCCAGGGAGAGCTCCCGGGCCAGCACCGCCCTGGTGAACCCCATCCGCTCCAGCATCCTGACCCCGGCCGCGTTGTGCACGGCCAGCTGGGTTGAGGCGTGCAGGGGCAACTGGGGGAAATGATTCCTGGCCAGCCGCCAGACCCCGAGATCCTGGATGATGAGGCCATCGATCCCGATCCCGGCCAGGTCGGCCAAAATCCCCACCAGCTGGGGGAGCTCCTTTTCCTTGATCAGGGTGTTGAGGGCGATGTAGAGGCTCCGGTGCTGGCGGTGGGCATGGGCGGCCATTTTTTCCACCTCTGCCAGGGTGAAATTCTTGGCCTTGGCCCGGGCGGAAAAATCCTTGAGGCCGCAATACACGGCATCGGCCCCGTTCTCCAGGGCGGCGAAAAACGACTCCAGACTCCCCACCGGGGCCAGGAGTTCGGTTTTTCTGTTTGTTTTCTGATGCGTCATCTTGTTTGTCCATTACCAAAGGTGTAAGCGCGCACCCTGCCGTCTTTTCGCCGGCGCCAGACTACCACGGTCGCCAAAGCAGGGGCAATGGAAATCGGAAACCGCCCGATGCGGCCACCCGACATCCCCTTGTCCGGCAACCGATGTCGCCCCACATGACCCCATGTCCTCTAGGAAAGCCGGGGGATTCTGGATAGGGTACAGACAACGGGAAAGGGACTCGGCAGAATCCCCCCTGAAAAACCAAAAACAACCTTAGGAGGAATTACGATGAAAAAGACAATGATTGCCCTTGCCATGGTATGCGCGGCCGGCCTGACCGTGACCATGACCGACCTGCATGCGGCAGGCGCCCCGACCGCCGGAAAGATCACGGCCCCGGCCCAGGATCTGGTGATCAAGGGCAAGAAACCCGCCCTGTTCAGCCATGCCAAGCACACCGCCCTTGGCCTTGATTGCACCACCTGCCATCACGACGCCAAGCATCAGCCCCTGAACGAGGCGGCCATTGGTGGCGTGAAGAACACGGAGAGCTTGCAGTGCGCAACCTGCCACAACGCAAAGTTTGCCAATGCCAAACTCCAGAAGCCCATGGACGTATTCCATGGACGGTGCAAGACCTGCCACACCGCCGGAGTGAACGGCAAGAAGGGACCGACCGCCTGCACCGCCTGTCACAAGGGGGCTCCCGCTCCGGCTGCGGAACAGAAGGCAGCTCCTGTCCAGGCTGCTGCTCCTGAGCAGGCTGTCACCACAGCCCCGACTGCCGTGCCTGCTGCCGCTCCGGCGCCGGCCAAGAAGAAAGGCAAGGCCGTGGAAGGCTGTTAACGACAGATCAACCGGCCAGCCTGCCCCGTTGCTGCAGAAACTCCAGCAGCAGTTGTTCCAAGCCATACTGCTGCTGGAGCAGGCGGCCGGTCGCTTGCTCCAGACCCTGCATCCGGGCCATTCCCGCGCCATCCCTGATCTGCCGGCAGTTGTAGTTGAGGCAGAACATGGGCTTGAACCGGAGCAGACACCCCCTCTCCCCCAAAAAACAGCACTCCTCGTCCTCCCGCAGGATAGCAACGGGCACTCCGGCCATGAGGTTCAGGAGCAACTGAATTGCGTCATTCTCCCCGGCCATGAAGCTGCTGCAGCATCCGCCTCCGGCCTTGACGCCGCAAGCGGTGCAGAGGGCGCCCAATTCCAGACCGGCCATGGTCCGGGCCAATTCCTTTTCAAGAACCTCCGCCTGGGCCAGCATCCGGGAAAACGCACCGTTTGCCGCCAATTCCGGCCCAAGTTCGGCATGGAACCTCTGGGCCACAGCGAGCCGGGCGCGGATGTCGCCGCCGTAAAAATCCTGCATGGTACAAAGGGACTGCGACTCCATGGTGGCCTCCGCCGATGACCCAGACATGCGGTCACGCTTTTTCATAGTAATGTCAGGCTAGTCCCTTGTAACTTTGTAATCGACATCCAATTAATTCCCTCCCCCCCAAGGGGGGAGGGGACTTTTTTGCCTTCTACAATTTTCCAACCTGTCGCCGTTGGCTTTTTCTGGTTTTTTAAGAACAGGTGTGGTTAGCTGGGGCAAGGAAAAATAACCTTATCAACCCAGCGAAGCCGCCATATGACCGCCTCCCGCAAGATCTCCCTGCTCTGCCCCAACTGCCGCCGCCTCATCAGCCGGGACGAGCCCAGCTGCCCCTATTGCGGCATCAAGTCTCCGGGATCCTGGTGGAAAAACAACGGGATCCTCCGTTTGTTCCACGATCAGGATTCCTTTCTCACCGGGCTGAGCGGTCTCAACATCGGTCTGTTCGTGCTCTCGCTGATTTTGAATCCGCGCGGCATGTCCCTGGGCATGAACCCCTTCGGCTTTCTCTCCCCTGACAACCGGAGTCTCCTGCTGCTGGGGGCGACCGGCGCCATGCCCATCGAGGCGCTGCACCGCTGGTGGTCGCTGGTTTCCGCCAGCTATCTGCACGGCAGCCTGCTCCATCTCGTCTTCAACCTCATCGCCCTGCGGCAGATCGGCCCCCTGGTCATCCAGGAATACGGCCTGCCCCGGATGTTTTCCATCTATACCCTGGGGGGCATCGGCGGTTTTCTGCTCTCCTATCTGGCCGGGGTTCCCTTGACCATCGGCGCTTCGGCCGCGGTCTGCGCCCTGATCGGGGCGGCGCTCTATTACGGGAAAAGCCGGGGCGGCAGCTATGGCCAACAGGTGTACCAGCAGGTCGGCGGCTGGGCCATGAGCATCTTCGTTTTTGGCTTGCTGGTGCCGGGGATCAACAACTGGGCCCACGGAGGCGGCATGGCGACGGGTGTTCTCTGCGGGCTGCTTCTGGGCTACCAGGAAAACCGCCGCGAAATGCTCAGCCACCGGCTGCTTGGCGCATTCTGCGCGGTAGGAACAATCCTGATCCTGCTCTGGGGGGTCACAACCTCGGTCATCTACCGCTTTTTCTGAACCGCCCGGAATGGGCAAGCGCCTACTTTCTGCGCTGACGCACCTTGGCAAGGCATTGGGGGCAGATGCCGTGGGAGAATTTGGCATCCGTCCGCTGGGAGATGTAGGACTCGATCTCCTTCCAGGATTCCTGGGCCGAGGAATCAGCGCCCGTGGTTCTGATCTTCTTGCATTCCATGCAGATGGGCACCAGCCCCTGGATGGTCTGCTGGATCTCGCTGATCATCCTGGCGTGGAGCGCGATGCCGAGATAGACGAACACCGCGCCGAAAAGAAAGATGAGACTGACCCAGAAGATGCCGAGACTCGCCTTGCCCAAAAGCACGCTCATGGCGACCACGGCATAGCCGGCCAGAAAGAAGAACATCAAGAGCCGGTTTATCTTGAGGGACCGCAGCACATAGCCCTGACTGCGCTCGGCGATGAGCGGGATGGCCTTGAACAGACCCCGCAGATGGACGATGCTGACCCCGATGATCACGGCGCCGCAGGCGATAATAAATACCGCGATGCGGGTATGCCAGTCCAGGGCCTGCCAATCCATGCTCTTCCTCCGAATACCGTTCCGATTCCTCCACGATCCGCCCCCATTGTGGTTCTGTTCCAAGGCCGGACCAACGCGAACCACGATACAATCATTTTTTCCGGTTTCCATCAACAGGTTATTTCGAACCCCTCCGAAAGCATGCCTGGACAAAGGGGAAATAAAAAAAGGCAGGTTCCCCTGCCTTTTTGAAGATATTCCGCAACGCAATCCGCGCGCGCTCAGCCGCTTTTCCCAAAGGCACCGAAAACGCTCACGACTTCCGTACCGCGCCCTTATTCCGGGTACAACTCCGGGTACAATCGCTTGCAGCAGTCCGGGCAGATCGAATGGCTGAACTCCGCATCGGAGTGTTGCTGGATATAGGCCTCGAGCTGCTGCCAGTACCCCGTATCGTCCCGGATCTTTTTACAGGAGGAGCAGATCGGGATAAAGCCGCTCAACAGCTTCACCTTTGCCAATGCCTCCTGCAGCTCGACAATGACCTTCGCCTTTTCATTTTCGATCCTCTTGCGCTCAATGGCATAGCGGATGGAGCGGATAAGCATCTCCCCGTTGACCTGCCCCTTGACGAGATAATCCTGGGCTCCGGCGTTCACCGCCTCAAGACCGACCTCGTGATCCGCCAGACCGGTGAGCACCACAATGGGACAGTCCCGCGCCGCCGCGACCAGCTTCTTGACGGTGGCCAGCCCCTGGCTGTCCGGCAGGCCGAGGTCGGAGATGATGATGTCGAACCCGCCTTCCGCGACCAGCCCGAGACCCTCTTCCAGCCGGGGAACATGCCGGATGACGGCGTTGCCGGCCGCGCCATTCCTCCCGGCAGCCGGCTCCAGCAGCATCTCCTGGATGAGAAACGCATCGGCCTGGTCGTCTTCGATGAGGAGAACCCTGATTCCCATGTCGGCACCTTTTTTCCCTGCATTGGTATCGTTATCGTCCGGGTGCGCCTCGACATGCCCGAGGCGCACCCGGACTATTTCTCTTTCGACGGCATCTTGACGATGGTGAACCAGAACTCCTCGATCATGGATACTACCTTGGTAAAGGCCTCGAAGCTGATCGGCTTGGTAATGTAGCAGTTGGCCCCCAGATCATAGCATCGGACAATGTCGCTCTCCGCCTCCGAGGTGGTGAGCACGACCACGGGAATGGAACGGAGGGCAGGGTCGCTCTTGATTTCCCGGAGTGTTTCCTGGCCGTTTTTTCTCGGCATGTTGAGATCAAGCAGGACGATATCCGGCCGCACCGCCTCGGTGTAAGGCGCTTCTTTCCTCAAGAATTTCAAGGCCTTTTCGCCGTCATCCACCACATGGAGCGTGACCAGCATCTTGGCGGCCTGCAGCCCCTCCTTGGTCAATTCCACGTCGCCGGAATCGTCTTCCACCAGCAGGATATCCACTCTACATGGGTTTGAGTCGGTCATGGTTGCCCCCTTCTCCGTCAAGTTTTCTGTTGCCCGTCTTCCCGCCCCGGCGCGCGCGGCACGGTGAAGAAAAAGGTCGAGCCCTTCCCCGCGGCCGATTCAAGCCAGATCTTTCCGCCGTGCCGCTCGACGATCTTCTTGCACAGCGCCAGACCAATGCCGGTGCCCGAGTATTCCTCACGGGTATGCAAACGCTGAAAAAGCTGAAAAACCCGCTCGAAATGCCGCGGCTCTATGCCGATCCCGGTATCCCGCACCGAAAAAAGCCAATCGCCGTCCTGCTCTGCAACCGTCACGCCGATCTCAGGAGGTTGCCCGGCAGCGCGGTACTTGATGGCGTTGCCGATGAGGTTCTGAAAGACCTGCCCAAGCTGCACCGCATCCGCCATGACCGTCGGCAGTTCGCCCACGCTGAGCCGGGCGGAGCTCTCCTTGAGGGCAAGCTCCAGATCCTGTTGCACCCGCGCCAGAAGCGCGTTGCAATCAACCGGCGCGAACTCTTTCCCCTGGGTGGTCACCCGGGAAAAAGCGAGCAGATCGTTGATCAAAACCTGCATCCGCCGCGCGCCATCGACGATGTAGCCGATGTAGATGTCGGCCTTTTCGTCGAGTTTGCCTTGGTATTTCCGGGCCAACAACTCGGTGAAACTACCGATCTTACGAAGCGGCTCCTGCAGGTCGTGGGAGGCCACATAGGCGAAATGCTCTAGCTCCTTGTTGCTCCGCTTCAAGGAATCGGCATATTGTTTCAGCGCTTCCTGGGCCTGCCGCAGTTCGGTGATGTCGCGGAAGATGACGTAGAGGTATTGGTGCTCGCCAAGGGTCATGGCCTGCGCCGACACCGCTACGTTTCTGATCTCGCCGGACTTGGTCCGGTGCAGGGTTTCAAAATCATCGCGTCCGAGCCGTTTGACTGCTTCGACATGCACCCGGATCTCCCCGGACTGCTCCCGGACCTCGTAATCCGCCACCGTAAGACCGGCGAACTCTTCCCTGGTATAGCCCAGCCGCCGGTGGGCAACCTCGTTGAACTCAACGGCCTTGCCCGTTTCCACGTCGAAAAGCAGGATACCGTCCGGCGATTCGTTGAAGATGGTGCGATACCGTTGCTCCGACTCCAAAAGCAGGGTCTCCACCCGTTTGCGCCTGACCATCTCCCAGGCGCTGCGGATATAGAGGATGAGCTGCCGGATGTCATCGGCATCATAGGGATCTTCCTTGTTGCCGACCCCGAGAACCGCGACGATCTTCTCCCCATCGAAGATGGGAACGCTCAGATGCCGCAACAGCGGAAAATGGCCTTTGGGCAACCCCTTCTTCTCCGCCAGGGTCGGATAATCGTTATGCACCACCGGCTGGCGCTGCCGCACACAATCGGCCCAGACTCCGGCCTCCCGCAGGGGATAATGCGGGGTCTTCGTCGCGGTGCAGAACCCCATGACCGCCTCGGACCACAGAAAGAGCCCCAGGGTTTGCTGATCCTCATTGAAAAAATGGAGATAGCCGACCTTGCTGCGAGCGAGCCGCACCGCATCTTCCAGGGCATAACGGATCAGTTCTTCCTCGGTGGCGAACTCCCTCTGACTGAGGGCGAGAAGAACCGCCAACCGCTCTTCATTCAATCTCAGCTCCACATTGGCGTGCGACAGTTCGCCGGTCCGTTCCTCCACCCGCTGCTCCAGCTCGAGGTTCAGATGGCGCAGCGAATCGTTGCTCTCCTGAAGACGCTGCGCCATGGCGTCAAAGCCCCGGGAGAGGACGCCCAGTTCGTCCTTGGCCGCACTGTCGATGCGGCAGCTGAGATCGCCACCGCTGATCCTGGCGAAGGACTCGTTCAGAATCCCCACCGGCACCGTAAAGGCGCGGATGACCAGAAAGGAGATGGCCAGGATGAGGATGGCGATCCCTCCGACCACCAGGATGCTTGACAGATAGATCTGCCTGGAAAGGGCGAGGGCCCGGGCGTAATTCCGTTCATGGAGAGTAACCGCCACCGGGCTGGCCACCGCCAGTTCCTGGAGGAGCCGGGCCGTGATCCGCTGATGAAAATTTTTCCCCTGCGCGGTTTGCCGCACCCCTTGGCCATGGGTGGGATGCGGTCCGTACTGGGCAAAGAGGAAGCCCAGGTTCCGGGATGTCCGCCGGAGCCGCTCCACCAATTCTTGTTCCTCGGCCGTGTCATAGAGCGCTCCGTCATCCTCCAGCTGACAGACCAGGAATTCATGTTTCTCCACCCACTGCTCATGGGAGCGTTCTTCGAAATAGGTATGATGCTCATAGGTCAGGATGGCCAGGTCGCTCAGGGTCTCGCCGATCTCATCGGCGACGATGGCCTTGTGATTGGCGCGCTCTACCTGGCTGGTCGCGAACAGAAAGGTGGCGGCCAAAACCAGCAGCAGGACCACCGGGATAATGCCGATCAAAATGAGTTTGGTCCGAATCTTCACTCCGGCCTCTCAACGCTTGAGGATTGAAACCGCATCCGGCTTGATGGCGCGCAGATATTCCGGGAAGACCAGATCCAGATAATTGGGCATGGTTGCGGGCGCGGATGAGCCGCCCCGATCCATCTGCCAGCGATACTGATCCTCCAGATGGACAAAGAGGGGGTTGGTCAATGTCACCTCCATGGTGGACCGGGACCAAACCTCTTCCATTTCCTGGGCCGACAGGCCGGCCCCCCTTGCCACCAGCGCCTTGGCCGCCGCAGGTTCGCTCTTCGCATAGCGCTCGGCCCTGACCAGTGCCTGCAAAACCCTCGGGGCCGCCTGGAGGTTGAGCGGGGTATCGAGCCGGGTGGTGAGGATACCATGGATGGTATTGAGCCCGGGCTCGGCAAAAACCACCCCCTTGTCGCCAAGGGTTCCGGCTGCGTCATTGACCATTTTATCGGTCATGGAAAACCCGTCGATCTCACCTGTGGCCAGGGCGTTTTGGAGTTTGTCCGAATCCATGAACACCTGCTCGACCTCGTTTTGTTCCAGCCCATGCCGCATCATGAACAGATCGAGGAAGAGGTGGCCGATGATCCCCTTTTTAACCCCGATCCGCTTGCCCTTGATATCCTGGGGCTTGGCAATGCCATGGTCCCGGCGGGCGATGATCCTGGCGGAATCATCGTCGGACAATACCGTGGCCAGGATGGCGAAGGGGGTGTTTTTGGGCTCGGCCAGGACAATGGGCGGCGCCCCGCTCACGGCAAAATTGCACTCGCCCTTGAGCATGCCGTCAAAGGCCTGTTTGCCGTCGTCGAGATCCTTCAGGGTAACGGCAAGGTCCTCCTCGGCAAAATACCCCTGCTCCAAGGCAATCCGGGGGAGGATGTCGGTGACGCTGCCATGGCAGACGGTGACGGCGACGGGCGCGACCTGCTCCCCAGGGGAAACGGGCTCCTCTTTCTGCTTGCAGCCGGGGGCCAGGAGCAGCAGCACGAGGCTTGCGGCGACAAACCAACGGCAAACCGCACCTGAAACACGCATCCCGGGATGGCAGTCCATGGCAAACCTCCTATTTTCCAAGCCTGACACCATCCGGCCGCACGGCCCGCAATGGTTCGGAGTCAATCCGTTTGAGAAAATTGGGAGCCGGACCTCCTTGACCATCCCCACCCTGTTGCATCGTCCAGCGGGCCGTGTCCTCCAAACCCATCAGCAGGGCATGCTCCAGGGTCAATTGATACCGGTAAGACTCAAGCAACTGCTTGACCTCCGCAGGGGTTCCCTTCTGGACGGACTGGGCAAGGGCCAGCGTCTCCGCGGGCTTTTGCCTGATAAATTCCTCGGCCTGGTCCACGGCCCGAAGAAATCGCACCGCCACCCCGGGCCGTTTTTCGAGCAGGCCGGTGGTGGTCAGGAGCATGACATAGTTTCGATACAAGCCTCGGGACTCCATGAGGACCGCCTTGTCCTGCAAGGCCTGCTGGGCCTGGGCAATGACATTGTGGGTCATGGAGATGGCATCGATCCGACCGGAGGTGAGCGCAGCCAACAGCCCGTCGGCTTTCATGAAGACAATGGCAACATCCCCGGATGCCAGTCCATGTTTTTCAAGAAACAAGTCCAAAAAATAATGGGCATTGGTTCCCTTGACCGTTCCGATCCGCTTGCCGCGCAGATCCATCGGCGCACCGATGCCCCGGTCCGCCCGGCCCAAAATGCGCACCATGTTGTCCGTGCTTTGCAGGGAGCCGAGGATGCGCAGATCATCCCTCTTCCCTGCATATTCGACCACCGGCGGCTCGCCGGCCGTGGCAAAGTCGCATTCGCCCTTGAGCATTGCCTCCAGTGAATCACGGCCCAAGATGAACTCCCGGACCGAAACCGAAAGCCCCTGTCCGGAAAAAAAGCCCTGCTTTTCGGCCACCATCAGGGGCAGTTGCAGGTTCGTCCCCCGGCAGAGCGCCACCGTGGCCGCTGTGGGCGCTTCCTGCTGCTTGCAGCCGCCAAGCAGCAGAACGGAAACCGCCGCCAGCAGAAAAACGAGCCGCTGCCTGCCGCCCTGCCCGCCTGCAATGGCCGGTTCTTCTCTTTTTTCCCAGCGGGAATCAGGCATGCGCGTCCTCCATGGCGTGTGCCGCCCGCGCAGACCACCTGTCTGCGCGGCAACGGCGTGTTCAGGGAAAGGCATACTGATATGCTCAGGAAAATAGCCGACAAAGTCAACGGAAAAACTCTTGCCGCGACAAGATGACTTACAGCTGCAGATCAACAATAACGGGGAGATGATCGCTGGCGACCTTTGAGACCCGCATCCGGCAGCGCCTGCCGCCCAACACGGTGACCGGGCCCCGGCAAAACACCTTGTCCAGGCCGGTGGAGGGGGAAAAGGAAGGATAGGTCAGAATGGCGTTCTGGTAGCCGGCCCCATGGTTGGTTGCGCAGACAAAGCCCAGCGCCTCGGTGAACATCGGGGCGAGCCGCGTCCACCAGTCGTTGAAATCCCCGGCCACCAGACAGGGAGCATCCGCGCCGATGGAGGTGAATTCCGGGGCCCGCACCAGCCGCCCAACCTGCTGGGGACGCTCCTTGAAGGAAAGCCCCAGGTGGAGATTGAACACCGGCAGTAGCGGGGTGGATGCCCCGTGGGGCAGTTCCAGCTCGGTGAACAGACACCCCCTGGCCTTGCGGCCGTCGAGGGTCAGATCGATATTGCGCTCCCGGGCGATGGGATAGCGGCTCAGGGTGGCGTTGCCGTACATCCCCTTGCGCAGCTGAACATTGAGCCCCACGGCGTAGTAGGGATAATTGCAACTCTCGGCCAGCTCCCGGGCCAGATTCAATTCCCGCGAACGGGGCGCCCCCACATCCACCTCTTGCAGCAGAGCGATATCGGCATCGTAATGGTCCAGAATCTTGACAATGCGCTCCGGACGAAACCGGCGGTCAACGCCGATGGCCCGGTGAATATTATAGGAAAGAATCCGCAAATCCATGGTCAGTGCTCCAGAAAACAATATGAGGCGCGCGGGGTGAAGACTTCGAGGCCGGCGGCTTCCGGCGGGACAATGGCCTCGGACATGACAACTTCCCGTGGTTGCCGGAAACCGGAATTTTCGGGATCAGTGTACCACAGGCAGGGAAAAATCCCACCTTCTCTCGTGTCCGGAGGGAAAAACAGATTGACAGAAACCGGCGGGCTGTGCCAGTATGATTGCACAGCTCAACGCTGTCTTGGAAAAAGGCAAACCCGGAGTAATCCGGGGACGCAAAGCCAACGGGTCCGTCAATGCGGATGGCCGGGTTGCCGATAGGGAAAATGGATTGCTCACACCCATCTCCGGCAACAGAGATGGGTTTTTTTTATGCCCGACAAAAACATCCAGGTTTTTTTTGGGGGGGGGGACCGTTAACCCTGGGTGGCTTCGCTCTGTTTCGGGCGGATCACCCTACCGCCACGCGCGCACTGCCCATACACCGTACCCTGATTCTCTGCCTTGCTACAAAGCGCGTGACACCCCCTGGGAGAGGGCCCGGCAACCGCCGGGTCCTCTCCGCTTTTCCTCAGTATCCACTCCGCAGTCGCCCCCGCAGCAGATCGATCAGCCCCGGATCCGGCAGAAACGACCTCTCCGGCGGGATCGGCAGATCCAATCGGTGGCTTTCGGCAAACGGGGTGGACGCCAGTTTCAGGTTGTAGGCCTGCACCAGCAACGACTCAAGGTTCACCGCATCCTCCACATTGTAGGCAAGCAGGGTTTCCAGCACCCGAGACTCCTTGGTCCGGCAATACTCCCGCCAAAGCAGCACGGCAAAGTAGCCGTCCACCCCGGCCAGGGCGCCGCGATCAAGGCCCAGCTGTTTTTCGCACCCCTTGAGGCCGCCGACAAAGCCGAGTCCCTGCAACAGGGGGCGCAGATCGATATGGGCCTGGGTAAGCTTAAACCCGAAATGACGCTCGAGCATGGGGATGTCAAAGGCCTTGCCGTTGTAGGTGACCAGCAACTGATATCGCTGGATATCCTCACCAAAATCGGCGAGATTCTCCCCCTGCACATAGGTGAAGACCTCTTTGCCATCGTAGAGGCTGACGGTGGTGATGCAGTGGTCCGTGAAACTCAACCCCGTGGTCTCGATGTCGAGATAGGCCACCGAATCGCGGTAATGCGGAAAGATCCGCCACCGCTGGGCCGCGGGCAGCTGCCGGAGAAAATCAAGGGGCGCCTGTTGCTCGGCCTGGGCACGGCTGCGGGCAAGATGGTCCTGGATGAGCCTCACCTTCTGGCCGGAGAGAAATTCCGGATACGGCTCGACAAAATCATCCCAGGTGGTGACCCCGGCCTGCCAGAGCCGCCGTTCCGTGGTCTCGCCGATCCCGGGGATATGCACAAAGGTATTGAACAGCATCGTCCGCCTCTCCCATGCGGCACGCCGGACCACGGGCAAAAAAACTTGCCGGGCCCGGAAATCGCCGATAGACTTTATTACAATGTGATTATTCACGCGCCCGTTTTCCGGAAAAACCGGAGACAAGCGAACGGAGCAAGACTCCGATCCGGCAGGCACAACCGCCGACCCCACACCACAGGAGCTCCCCATGGAAAGCTGGCTGATCCCCGCCTCTGCCGCCCTGGTCATTTATGGTCTCTGGGGATTTTTTCCCAAGCTAGCCGTAACCTACATCAATCCGGCCAGCGCCCTGATCTACGAGATAGCGGGCGCCATGCTGGTCGGGCTGGTCAGCCTCTTCTGGGTGGGATTCCAGCCGGAAACCCACCCCAAGGGCATCCTCTTTGCCGTGCTCACCGGGATAGCGGGGATGCTCGGCACCCTGTTCTTCTTTGCCGCTGCCAGCCGGGGCAAGATCTCGGTGGTGGTGAGCATGACCGCCCTGTACCCGCTGATCACCATCATGCTTGCCGCGATCTTCCTGCGCGAACCCATCACCGCCAAACAGGTCATGGGCATGCTCTGCGCCGTGGCCGCCATTGTGCTGCTTACCTGGTGATTCCGGGATGTTTGCAAGATGGCCGGGGCAACTCTCGCGCCAACGCCGTGAACGTCTCATGCCTGCGATGCCTGGGGCAAGCGACGGATTACTCCGCCTCCCACACCACCACCCGGTTGCGCCCCTGTTTTTTGGCCCGGTACAACGCCTGATCGGCCCGGCTGATCAAGCGCTCCTTGTCCGTGCCATGATCGGGATACACGGCAAGCCCCAGGGAGAGAGTGACCTGCACCGGCCCGCTTTCGTTGTGGAGCACCATCTTTTCGATCTCCTGCCGAATGCGCTCGGCCATCTGAAGCCCCCCCTGCTCGCCGGACCCCTCCAAAACGAGAACGAACTCCTCGCCGCCGTAGCGGGCCGCCAGATCCACCCCGCGCGCCGCTTTGCGCAGGATCCCGGCCACCTCCTTGAGAACCTTGTCGCCAAAGGGATGGCCATGGCTGTCGTTGATCTTCTTGAAATGATCGATATCACAGAGCAGCAGGCTCAAGGCCCCTGACCGCCGCTCCTCCCGGAGCAGCATCACGTCGAAGCCGCGCTGAAAGGTGCGGTGATTGATCAACCCGGTGAGCCCGTCGATGGTGGCCAGCCGGTTGATCTCCTCATGGGCCTGCCCCAGATCGATCTTGACCGCCACCTGGGCGGCGATAAGCTCCAGAATCTCCTGCCGGGGCTTGGTGAAGACCGCCGCCGCCTTCACCGCCACGGTGAGCGCGCCGGTGGCCTCCCCCTTTACCTTTTGCAGGGGCAGGACCAGCAGGGAATTGTAGCCGGTGAGCAGATGGTCGTGGCCGAACACCTGGGTCGGCCCGTGGCACTGCCCCTTGGCCGGCAGGGGCCGGTTGATCTTGAGCACCTGGCCCACCAACCCCTCTTCCCGGGAAAATTCGCGGCCCATGAGGTGTTCGGCTCCTTCCCCCTCGGCCAGGGCCACGCAATGCCCGTTGCCCTTGACCAGGCTGATGGAGATAAAATCAGCGCCCACCAGCGTCCGCACCGCCTTGATGGTGGCTCCCAGCACCTGTTCCAGCCCCAAGGCCCCGTTCAGCTCCCGCATGGCGAGACAAACCCGCTGGATGGCGCTGCGCTCGTGGGCCATGGCCTGAAACTGCCTGGACGTGGCCACGTCCAGGGCGAGCTTCCGGGCCGCCAGGGTCATGGTCGTTTTTTCCCCGTCTGTCCAAGGCTGTTGGCCGGGACGATCCACGCAGAGAACCGGGGCGATCTTCTTGTCGTCAAACCCGAGCCACTCCTCGGCGTCATCGGGAAGACGGACCGCGAGAATCCCCCCCACCTCGATCTGCTTCGGATAATAGGGCACCCCCAGGGAAGGGGTGGCCGGGGCGAGACTCACCAGCTCCTCCGCCCCCATCAGCGCCCCGGTGATGCCGGCCCCGACCTGAAACGGCCCGGGGGCTATGTCTTTTCTGGTGGTGGCAATGCTGCGCAGCCGGTATTCCTGGCCCTCCGGGTCCGGCCACAACAGGGCCACCGTTGACAGGGCCAGCGTCTGGCGGATGAGTTCGAGCTGCAGATCAAAGGACGCGGTGATGGTTGCCACCGCGGGCTGACTGCCCGCCTCCGGGTCTTCGATGAGGTCGTGATCCGGCAAGACGCTGAGCAGATCGGGCGTCTCGGCAAACAGACCGAGATCCCGGGCATATTGGCGGCTGGCCGTGTCCCTTTTCGCCCGGATCAGGGCCTTGCGCATCCGTTGCCGGTAGGCCTTGCTGCTCATGAACACGCTGAGCCCCAGCCCGGCGGCGCCATAGGCGGCCAGATTTCCCGCCAGGCCCGCCGTTTCCTGGAACCCAAGGCCCCACAGCCCGGCTTCCATGCCGATCACCGCCAGGAAAGGGACAAGCAGTCCCTGCATGGGAAAACTGATGACCAGCCAGCCGATGAGCCCGACCGGAAACAGGATCAGCTGGGGAGCTATTTCCCCGAAATAACGAAAAAATGCCCAGACAGTAACGACCCAGAGCAGGGGCCCGGGAGTGCCGAAAAAAGAAACATCCGGCGGAGAATCCCCTCCTCCCTGCCACATCTCCAGCACCCCAAGGATCACGACCACCCCGGCAAGGGTCAGGGCCGCGACAGCAAAGTCCCCGCCCGGCTCGTACAGCCCCACCGCCACGGCCAGACCTCCTGTCAACCCGACCGCGAAACCAGCCCGCCGGAACGCACCGCCGCTGCTCCGGTTCACTTGGCGTCGATCTCTTGCCATATACCCCCCCGGGTTTTTCAGCCGCGAATCCCGGATCGTCTCGGTCCGTGGGATTTGCCGACTCTTCTGAGAAATTGCTTGATCGCCTGAAAGTAGAGCTTGCCGGTCCGCTCCAGAATATTGTTGTGATCCGCGCCGGGGATCATCTGGAACTCCTTGCTCCGCGCCCCGCAGACGCTCTGCAACCCTTCGGCCAGAGTGATGGGAATGATCCGGTCATGCTGGGCATGGAGAATATAGGTGGGCTTTTGCACCAGGGCGATCTTTTCCAGATTGCCGAAGCCGTCCGCCTCGTCAATGGACAGCGCCTCGACATCCAGGCCGATGGTCCGCAAAAGCGGCAGGGTCTGGGCAATGCCGCTCTCGACAATGAGGCCGGCAACAGCCTCTTCCGAGGCCGCCAGCTCGATGGCCGATACGCTGCCCAGCGACCGGCCCATCACCACCAGATGGCCGGTGCGGTTCTGAGCGGCCAGCCAATCCCGGACCCAGGCCAAGACGCGATGCGCGTCCCGGAGCATAGCGCCGACCGAGGGGGTGCCGGTGCTTTTTCCGTAGCCGCGATAGTCAACGGCCAGAAAGTTGAAGCCCTGCTCGTTGTAACGGGGCCCGACATCGTCATAATCCCCGACCACCTCGCCATTGCCGTGGAAAAAAAGAATATTGACCGCTGCTGGGTCTCCGGTCAGAAAAAATCTCCCCCCCAGCACCACCCCCGGCTCCACCTCTATCCCGTGGTCCTGGGCGCCCGGGGGCGGTGGCGTCGTGTCGTGCCGTGGGTAAAACAGCGCGGCCACAACCTCGGGCTGGTCAAGTTTTTCGTATGTCCGTGTCTGCTCCATGCGCTCCCCTTTCATCTGCACCCTGAACCGTTCCCTGCCCGCGCAAACACGGAGCGGAAACGTCATGCAACTATACCCATTCAGAATGGTAATATCTACCCAATTTTCTTCGCTTTTTCTTTGCACAGTTCCGGGGTTTCAGGTATGACTGTCCTGAAGGCGCGAAAAGTGTGTTCGTTTGCCAAAAAAATACCCCCAACCTCCTGTTTGCAGCCGGCCTATGCATCTTGATTTTCTGCAACTCAACTTCCTGCTGATGTACTTCATCTATGGCCTGGCCCTCTTCAGCATGGGATTGGCCATGGCCCTCGAAGTCAGCCGCTCGCCCGATATCGCCGAAGCCACGCTCCTCAAGCCCCTTGCCGTGTTCGGCTTTCTCAACGCCATCAGCCAATGGCTGGAGATCGTCATTCTGCCGGCTGTCTGGCAGGAGATTGCCATCCCGAAACCGCTCCTGCTGACCAAGCTTTTGTTCCTGACCCTCTCCTTTGCCGCCCTCACCGCCTTTGGGGTTCAGGCCTATCGCCCGGCCCGACGCCGGGTGGCGGCGAGCCTGTACGTCAGCCTGGGGTTCATCCTGGTCTACGCCATCGTCATCGGCATCAATCACATCATTCCCTGGAAATCGCCCCCGAACTGCCTGCGCTGCGCCGATGCCCTGGCCCGCTACCTTCTGGCCCTGCCCGGCGCCATGCTCGCCGCCCTGGCCCTGAAAAACCATGCGCTCAAACACAAGGCGACCCATGCATCCCTGGCCAAATCCTACCGCCTTGCCGCCTGGGGCTTTGCCCTGTTCGGCCTGGCCCAGCTCTTTCCCGGCCGGGCCGAGATCTATCCGGCGCCCTTTATCAACGCCGAACTGTTCCGGGAGATAACCGGCATACCGATCCAGCTTGTCAGCACGCTCCTGGCCCTGTTCACCATGGGCAACCTCATCCACGCCTCGCATCTTGCCGAAAAAGGCCGGCAACGGGAGCTGCACCAGGCACAGCTGGAAAAATTCGCCGCCCTGGAACAGGTCCAGAGCGAGTTGCTGAAACGGAGGGAAATGCGCAAGGATCTTTTCCGCCATATCGTCCTGGCCCAGGAGGAAGAGCGCAGCCGCATCTCCAGGGAGCTCCATGACGATACCGCCCAGATTCTCACCGCCGCCAGTCTGAACATGGCCGCCCTGAAAACCGTGGTCGGCAACGACCCCAAGGCCATCACCCTGCTGCAACGCTCCCAGGATCTCTGCCAGGAAATGTCGCAGGCCCTGTACCGGATGGTCCACGACCTGCGCCCCGCCCAGCTCGATGATTTCGGCCTGGTCCCGGCGCTGCGCCACCTGACCGAGGAAAAATGGTTCAGCCGCAAAATCGCCATTTCCTTTGAAGCCATGGGCGACCAGCGACGGCTCGATCCGATGATCGAAACCGTTCTTTTCCGGGTGGCCCAGGAGGCGCTGACCAATGTGCTCCGCCATGCCCACACCGATTCGGCGAGCCTGCGCATCTTCTTTGAAAAAGACCGGATCACCCTCACCGTGGCGGACAAGGGCGCGGGATTCACCCCCGGCCTCAAAGGGCAGGGGTTCGGCCTGGCAGGCATCTCCGAGCGGGTGGAGCTGATCAATGGCAGGCTGGAGATCGATTCGGCCCCGGGCAAGGGAACCACCATCACCGTGGTTGCCCCGGCCAGACCCCATCAGGTTATCCCGCCGGAGCCAGAGGCCGAACCAAGCCCTGCCCAGCCCACGGCCTGAACCTCCCCGTCCTTTCCCGGCAGCGCGACAGCCCGGCCGCCTGGGCGGACACCCGAAAATCATCCCCCACGGTTTGCGTCCGGCAAAGAGGATGCTTATCGTGAAAAAAACTTTGCAGGAGTAGAGCAATGGCCATGATCACCATCGACAGAAAAAAATGCAAAAAAGACGGAATCTGCGCGGCGGAATGCCCCTTCAGCCTCATCGGGCTGACCGGCGAGGACGGCTTTCCGGAGATCCGCCCGGCCGCCGCCCGCCTCTGCATCCAGTGCGGGCACTGCGTGGCGGTCTGCCCCCACGACGCCCTGACCCTTGCCACCAAGTATCCCAACACCGCCCAGCCCATCGGCAACGGCTCCCCGCCCACCCTCAAGAAAACCGGGCAGCTTCTCACCTCCCGACGCTCCATCCGCTCCTACGAGAACCAAACGATTCCCCGCGCCCATATCGAGCAGCTGCTCGACCTGTGCCGCTGGGCCCCGTCCGCAAAAAACGAGCAGCCGGTGCACTGGCTGGTTCTGGAGACCCCCGAGGCGGTGCGCCATATAGCCGGGCTGGTCGTGGACTGGCTGCGGACCGGCAAGACCTATCCCGGCATCGTCACCGCCTGGGACCAGGGCAAGGACATGGTTCTGCGCGGCGCGCCCCATCTGCTGATCGCCCATGCCCACGAGGAGAGCCTCAAGCCGGAGATCGACTGCACCATCGCCCTGACCTATTTTGATCTGGCCGCGGCCAGCTGCGAGATCGGCACCTGCTGGGCCGGCATCCTGATGAGCGCCGTGGCGGCCGGCTACCAGCCCCTGCTCGATGCCCTGGCCCTGCCCGAAGGCCACCGCCTCTACGGGGCCATGATCTTCGGCTACCCGAGATTTCCCTATTTCAAAGTCCCGGCCAGAAACGAGGCCCGGATCACCTGGCGCCCCTGAACCGCCCGCAAACAA
>JAJZPC010000034.1 GCA_021811385.1 Deltaproteobacteria bacterium
CGAAACAGGGATCGAACCTGTGACCCTCGGCTTGTAAGGCCGATGCTCTCCCAGCTGAGCTATTCGCCCCACATGAAGTGTGGCAAGATATACCCTTGCCACCCATAATCCGTCAAGCAAAAAACTTACCGCATTCCAAAAATAAAAAGCCGCAGGCCATGCTGATCCGGCCACGGTCCACGGACGACCGAAGAACCCCTGCGCTAATGCGCCACCTTACTCGCGGGAAGCACACCTTCCACGCCGAAGCTGCCGAAGGGAATGTCCTTAAAGAGCTGCTCCCCCTCCTTGAGCACCAGAGCCTTGACCAAAACCTCGTCCACATGCTCAACCAGCTCCACGGTGAGACCCTTGAGGATCTTGGCCGGGATCTCGTTGAGATCGGCTTCATTGTCCCGAGGGATCAAAACATGTTTGATATTGCCGCGTCGCGCGGCAAGGAGCTTTTCGGTGAGGCCGCCGATGGGCAATACCCTGCCCCGCAGGGTAATCTCCCCGGTCATGGCGATATCCCGCCGGACCGGAAGCTTGAGCAAGGCCGAGACCATCGAGGTCGCCATGGTGATCCCGGCGGATGGACCATCCTTGGGGATAGCCCCTTCCGGCACATGGATATGGATATCGAGTTTCTGGTAAAAATCCGGCAGCAGGCCGAGCTGCAAGGCCCGGGTCCGCACATAACTCAAGGCCGCCTGGGCGGATTCCTGCATGACGTCGCCAAGCTTTCCGGTCACGGTCAGCTGCCCTTTCCCCGGCATCAGGGCCGTTTCTATCTGCAGTAGCTCGCCGCCCACCTCGGTCCAGGCCAGACCGGTGGTAAGGCCCACCTTGTCACGCTCCTCGGCCAGGCCGAAACGGTACCTGACCCCGCCCAGATACTTGGCAATGGCCGCGTCGTTCAGCCGGTATCGCTTGTCCGTTTTTTTCCTTTGCCGGTCCCGGGCCACCTTGCGGCACACCGAGGCGATACTGCGCTCAAGATTGCGCACCCCAGCCTCCCGGGTATATCTCCGGATAATCTCCAGAATGGCCGCATCGTTGAAGGAAATATCCTCGCGGCCGAAACCGTTGGCCTCCAGCTGTTTCGGCACCAGAAAACCCTGGGCGATGTTCAGCTTGTCTTCTTCCGTATAGCCGTTGAGCTTGATCACCTCCATCCGGTCCTGGAGCGGGGCCGGGATTGCATGGAGATTATTGGCGGTGGTCACGAAAAAGACCCCGGAGAGATCATAGTCGAGATCAAGGTAATGATCGTTGAACGCAACATTCTGCTCCGGATCCAGCACCTCGAGAAGGGCGGCGGAAGGATCCCCCCGGAAATCCGTGCTCATCTTGTCCACCTCGTCAAGACAGATAACCGGATTCACCACCTTGGCCTTCTGCATGGACTGGATGATCTTGCCCGGCAAGGCTCCGATATAGGTGCGCCGGTGCCCGCGGATCTCCGCCTCGTCACGGACCCCGCCGAGGGAGAGGCGGACGAACTTGCGCCCCATGGCGCGCGCCAGGGACTTGCACAGCGAGGTTTTCCCCACGCCGGGAGGGCCAACCAGGCAGAGGATCGGCCCCTTGATCTTCTCAACCTGGGCCTGCACGGCAAGATATTCGAGAATCCGCTCCTTGGGCTTCAAAAGACCATGGTGGTCCTGGGCCAGGATTTCCTCCGCCTCCTGGATATCGATCTTCTCCTCGGTTTTTTCCTTCCAGGGCAGACTGAGGATGCAGTCGATATAATTGCGGACCACCGTGGCCTCGGCGGACATGGGAGGCATCATCTTCAGCTTCTTGAACTCCTGCTCCAGCTTGGCGCGAGCCGCCTCGGGCAGATTTTTCTCCTGGATCGCCTTGCCCAACCCCTCGAGCTCGGACGAGGCATCCTCGGCAGTGCCCATCTCTTTCTGGATGGCGCGGAGTTGCTCCGCCAGGAAGTAATCCTTCTGGGTCTTATCCATTTTCTTCTTCACCCGGGCTCGGATAACCTCCTCAAGCTCGGCGATTTCAATTTCCTTATGGATAAGGGAGAGAACCTGCTCCAGCCGCCCGACAACGGAAAAATTCTCCAGAATTGCCTGTTTTTCCTGCACATTCAGGGGCAGATGCGCGGCCAAAACATCGACAAACTTTGCGGGCCGCTCAATGCGGGCCAGGGATTTGATAACCTCGGCCGGCACCTTTTTGTTGTATTTGACATACTCCTTGAAGCTCGTCTGAATTTCGCGCACATAGGCGGTCGCTTCAAGACCGCCCTCGTCCTCACCCTTTTCACCTTCAAGCCGGACAACGAAATAGTCGGGATTGGGCAGGTGCTTCATGATCCTGCCCCTTCTTTTGCCTTCGACCAGGGCCTTGATCGTGCCGTCCGGCAGACGGAGCAGCTGCATGACCGTGGCCACGGTTCCCACCATATGGACGCTTTCCTCGGTGGGATCATCCTCGGCCGCATCCTTCTGGGTTACCAAAAAGATCTCGGAACGCTTGGCCATCGCCTCTTCAAGAGCCTTTATGGAGCGCTCCCTGCCGACGACCAAGGGCGCCACCATATAAGGGAAGATCACGATGTCCCGCAAGGGCATCATCGGATAGGCAACTTCCTGCTCGGAATCAAGTTCAGCCATAATGTTCAATGCAACCGTGATGGGTTAAGGGACTGCTCGCCAACTCAGGCGCTTTTCTTGGATTCCGCGTCGTTATCGTACAAGATCACCGGATAATCGCCGTTCAGCACCACCTGCTCGCTGATCACGCATTCCCGCACATTTTCCTTGGAGGGCAATTCGTACATGATATCGAGCATGGCCTGCTCCATGACCGTTCTCAAGCCCCGGGCTCCGGACTTTCTCTTGATCGCCTGCTGGGCGATGGCCTTGAGCGCGCCCTCGGTGAAACGCAGCCGGATATTATCAAAGGCGAAAAGACGCTCATACTGCTTGGTCAGGGCGTTTTTCGGCATCCGGAGAACGCGGACCATGTCCTCCTCGTCCAGCTCCTCCATGGTCGCCACCACGGGCAGACGACCGACCAACTCGGGAATCAGGCCAAAACGCAGGAGATCCTCCGCCTGAACCTGGGCAAGGATGTCTCCCACCGACTTCTTCGGCTTGCCCACGACCTTGGCGCCAAACCCCATGGACTTGGTGCCGGTTCGCTGCTTGATCACCCCGTCAAGCCCGACAAAGGCCCCGCCGCAGATAAAGAGGATATTAGTGGTGTCGATCTTGATATATTCCTGCTGGGGATGCTTGCGCCCGCCCTTGGGAGGAACACTGGCCACGGTACCCTCGATGATCTTCAGCAGAGCCTGCTGCACCCCTTCGCCGGAAACATCGCGGGTAATGGAGGCGCTGTCCGATTTGCGGGCGATCTTGTCGATTTCATCGATGTAGATGATGCCGCGGCTGGCGCGCTGGATGTCGTGGTCCGCGGCCTGGAGCAGATTGACCAGGATATTCTCCACATCCTCCCCGACATAACCGGCCTCGGTAAGGGTGGTGGCATCGGCCATGGCAAAGGGGACATTGAGGATCTTGGCCAGGGTTTGCGCCAGCAGCGTCTTGCCGCTGCCCGTGGGGCCGACCAGCAGGATATTGCTTTTCTGCAACTCGACCTCGCTGCCGTCGTTGCTGCTCTGGGCCTCGATGCGCTTGTAGTGGTTGTGCACCGCAACGGCAAGAACCTTCTTGGCCTGTTCCTGGCCGATCACATACTCATCGAGATGGGCTTTGATGTCATAGGGCTTGAGGGTCGAAGCCTCAATCTGCGATTCCAGGGCCTGCTGCCGGTCCTCGCTGACGATCTCATTGCACAGGTCGATACACTCGTTGCAGATATAGACCGTCGGCCCGGCGATCAGCTTCTTGACCTCGTCCTGGCTTTTGCCGCAGAAGGAACAGGTTACTTCCACTTCACCGTTATGATCTTTTGCCATGACTGTTCTCCTCTTCAGGATTCGCCCGTTTCACCAACACCTTGTCAATGACACCATAGGCCTTGGCTTCCTCGGCGCCCATGAAAAAATCCCGATCCGTATCAACCTGAATCTTCTTGAGCTTTTGCTTGGTATGATGGGCAAGAATGGTATTCAGGGTCTGCCGCATCCGCAGAATCTCCTTGGCGTGGATATCGATATCGCTGGCCTGCCCCTGAAACCCTCCCATGGGCTGATGCAGCATGATCCTGGAGTTCGGCAGCGCATACCGCTTCCCCTCGGTGCCGGCGGCGAGGAGCACCGCGCCCATGCTGGCCGCCTGCCCCATGCACAGGGTGGCGATATCACACTTCACATAGTGCATTGTATCATAAATGGCCATGCCTGCGGTCACGACTCCCCCGGGAGAGTTGATATAAAACGTAATATCCTTGTCCGGATCATCGGCTTCCAGAAAAAGGATCTGGGCGATGATGATGTTGGCTATATCGTCATTTATGGCCGAACCCAAAAAAATAATCCGCTCTTTCAGCAACCGGGAGTAGATATCATAGGCACGCTCTCCGCGGGGGCTCTGCTCTACAACCATGGGGACAAGATTCATAACCATAACTCCTTCAAGAATTTAGGGGCCGTTCCGGAACAGCCTCTGTTTTCCGGCCAGATCCGTTACGGCTCCTTATGCCGTTCATGCCATTGTGCCCTGGCATGATTTTTTTTGCGAAACGACGGCTTACTGGGCAGTGGCCGGCACGATTTTCATCTTGGCTGCGTCGAGCAGGAACGTCAGGATCTTCTCGTTCAACAGCTCCGCCATGAAGGGCAGCAGATCGTCCCTGCTGGAAAAGTACTTTTTCACTTCGCTGACCGGCATGTTGTACTGCTCGGAGATACGCTTAAAGCCCCTATCGATGTCTTCATTTTCCAGCTTGAGCCCTTCCTTTTCCGCCACCTTCTTCAAGAGAAAATCACCCTTGACCCGGGACTGGGCGGCAAGCTTGTACTGCTCGACCAGGGAATCCCGGTTGAATCCGGCAGCTTCCAGGGTCATCCCCTGCCGCTCCAGGTTACTTTCGAGCTCCTTGATCATGGCCTCGATTTCATAGGCCACCAGACGCGGCGGAATCTCAAAATCATGGTTTTCGATCAACGCCCGCATCAACTTGTCGGTGAGATCGCCCCGCTGGGCATCCTTCTTGGCCTGCAGCTTTTTCTCGCGGATATGGGTTTTGAGCGCTTCCAGATCGGCAAAGTCATTGCCCACTTCCTTGGCGAACTCGTCATCGAGAGCGGGCAACACCCGTTCCTTGACATCCTTGACATTGATCTTGAACTCCACCTTCTTGCCCGCCAGGATCGGGTTGGCGAAATTCTCGGGAAATTCTATTTCCTGGGAAGCTTCCTCGCCTTTCTTCAGGCCGAGGAGTTTCTCTTCAAACTCTTTGCCATACTGACCGGAACCCACATCAACCGAATAGTTTTCGCCGACCACCTGTTTGATGGGGTTGCCGTTATGATAGCCCTGGAAATCCACCACCGCCAGATGCCCCTTTTCGATGGCGCGGTCCTCAACGCTTTGCAGGGGGGCCATCTGCTTGCGCAACACCTCAAGCTCCTGGGAGATTTCCTCGTCGGTCACCTCAAGCGCAACCTGCTCGACCTCAATCCCCTTGTACTCGGCGAGTTCAAACTGGGGCCGGACATCGACCTCGGCAGTGTAGACAAAGGTGCCGTTGTCGGCAAACTTCTGCTCACGGATGTCCGGATGCACTACCGCGTCGATCTTGCTTTTTTCAAGGGCGTCGAAATAGGTATCCTGGATCAATTTTTCCGCGACTTCATACTCAACCTTGGGCCGGTAATTTTTCTCCAGCACCTGACGGGGCACCTTGCCCTTGCGGAACCCCTTAAGCGATACTTCGGAGTTCAGTTTCTTGTAAGCGGACTCCAGTTCTTGGACAACCTGCGTTTCCGGCAGGGTGATGATCATTTTTTTGGTAAGCGAACTTACGTCTTCGACATTGATCTGCATGCAACACCTTCCTTGTTTCAAACATTTTCAACAACACAGTCATACTGTGGGGGGACACCACGGTACGGATAAGATATCAACCTGTACTCCGGGCTTTCGGACCGGAGCTCTTTTCTCTTGGTGCGAGAGGGGGGAGTCGAACCCCCATACCAAAGGCGCTGGTTCCTAAGACCAGTGCGTCTACCAATTCCGCCACTCTCGCTTGAACATGGAAAAATAACCAACTTTCGGGTCACAGTCAAGGACGGCTTGCGATCTTATCCCGATTTAAGGCCAAATCCCCCGTAATACCAAGACAACAGCCCATTTCCCTCCCTGGCGCCGGAGAAAACCTTTTCGGACACGCGCGGCTTCCCTTCTCCGCTCCGGAAATCCAGACCTTTCCCGGACCTCGATTTTGTCTCGAAACCCTTTCTGTCCTGGTCAATCTCGATTACAATATCACAACAAGCACAAATGCCGCGCAACGACCTCGCCACCGCGAGACAACCACATCCGAGGAGGAATTACCATGAAAGTCGTCGCTTTCAGCGGGAGCGCCCGCAAGGGCGGAAATACCGCAAAACTACTGGATACCGCCCTGGAAGAGCTTTCCATGCAAGGGATCGACACCGAGCTTGTGGAGCTGTCAGGCCAGCCGATCTCCGGCTGCATCGCCTGCTACCAGTGCTTCAAAAACAAAAACAGCCGCTGCGCCGTGGAAAAGGACATCATCAACGACTGTCTTGCCAAGATGATCGAGGCGGACGGCATCCTTCTGGGCTCTCCCACCTACTTCGCCGATGTCTCTGCGGGCATGAAGGCCCTGATCGAACGATGCGGCATGGTTTCCCGGGCCAACGGCGATCTATTCAAACGCAAGGCCGGAGCCGGAGTGGTCGCGGTCCGCCGGGCCGGCGCCTATCAGGTATTCAACTCCCTCAACGCTTTTTTCCTGATCGGCCAGATGATCGTGGTGGGCTCCTCTTACTGGAACATCGGCATTGGCAGGGAGCCGGGCGAGGTGGCCAACGACGAAGAGGGCATGAAAACCATGCGCGACCTGGGGCGCAACATGGCCTGGCTCCTCCAGAAAATCAAGACGGAATAAGCAAAATCAGCCCAGAAAACTCCAGGATTGCACCTCCCGCTGCAGGAGATGGCTGTCATACCGTTGCAGCAGGGCAATACCCTCCCGCGTGGCCGCCGGGGAAAACTGAAGCCGCTCCAGCTTGCCTTGCTCCATGTCCTGAACCCTGCGCAGCAGTTGTATGGTCTGGATGGAAAGGGGCTGGGAGTTCGCCGCGGCACGGGGTTCGCAACGGCTGCAAACCAGCCCGTTGCGCAAGGGGCTGAAACGGTACACGACCCCGGGTGCGCCGAGCGCATGGCAATCAAGACAGCCCGTCAAATCCGGACGATACCCGAGGATATCCAGCATCTTAACGTGGAAGAAGATGATCGTCCGGCCGACACCCCCCCCCGCCATGGCCAATCCTTCCAGCGCCCAGCGCAACAACCGGAAAAGCTCCTCATCGCTGTCATGCTCCCTGGTCCAGTGCAGAACAAGCTCGCAGAGGAGGGAGGCGCCTATGTACAGTTCGTAGTTTTCCCGCAGCCTGGGGAAGGGGGCCAGCAACTCCGCCTGATCAAGACGCATGAGCGAGCTGTGACGGCTTGGAACAAAATCGATGGCAAGGAGGGAGAACAACTCAAGCTTGTTGACAAAACGTTTCTTGCTGCGCTTGGCACCCTTGGCAATAAGCACGATCTTGCCGTGCTCCAGGGTGTACAGGGTGACAATCTTGTCCGAATCCCCGTGATCCTTGACCTGGAGCACAATGGCCAGGCTGTGCTGCAAGAACATCCGCCGTCGCTATGGCGATTCGACCGGGAATGAAATCCGGGCGCTATCCATTGGCTTGCCGAAGGGCGGCACTTGCTTGCCGTTCAGGGTGAGGACAACGCCTCCGGCATTCCCGACAAAAAGAGAAATCTTTTTTTCCGCCTGCCAGACCATGCGATCCCCAGGCTGATAAATGGCCGACTTCTTTTTTTCCTTGTCCACCTGCGCGGAGAGCCAGGTCGTCTGGGTGAATCTCGCCTCCAAGACATAATTCATCCCAGGTGCTTTCACCGTGGAAAGCACCGGCGCAACAGGTGCCGCGGAAGCCGTCTTGGCCACCTCCGGAGGCGGCTGGGTTTGCCCCGGCTTCTCCTTGACGGCCTGCGGAACAATTACGGGTTTCCCGTCATCTATTTTTTTTTTATCCGCGAGGGACTGCGCCCCATCAACCTTCTGGGGCTCCACCGCCTGCCCGGTTTTGGTTGGCTCGTTCCCAGGCAGGGGAAGAGCCGGATCCGGCGCTCCGCCCTGCGTCACAGGCGGCGCCTGCTCCGTTCCCACGCTTCCGGCGCCGGGCTCCTCGGTGCCCGGCTCGCCGACCACCGGAGCGGGCGGCGGCGGAGGCTGTTCAACCAAGGCCTGGGGAGCGGTATCTTTAGCGGGAACATCGACTGGCGGAGCCGAAGAGTTCAGGAAGTTAAGGACCAGATAGCAGGCAAGAAACAGGATGCCCGCGACAACAAAAAAGGCGATGACTCGGCCTGTGGGGAAGGTCTGAACCTCGGCCAGTGACTCACCGGCCAGCACCTCCTGGACATTGATTTTCTCCGTCGGCCTGGGCTCTCCTGCATTTTGCTCGATATACCAGGCCAGGATTTCGTTGGGGTCAAGGCCCAGATACTGCGCATAATTTTTCACAAACCCCCTGGTGAAAACCTCCGCGGGCAGAGCCTTGGGGTTGTCCTCCTCAATGGCCCGGAGGGTCGAGGCATGGATACGAATTTTTTTCGCGATTTCTTCGAGGTCTTTTCCCTGACTCTGCCGATGCCTTTTCAGGAAACTGCCAAGAGTTTCATCGGGATGCGATACAGCTGCGGATTGTCCGGTTGCATCATCAACAGAGGTTGAGTCCTTGGTCATGAGCGACATCCCTTATCCAAAGGTTATTGGGACAGACTAGACTAAGCCGTTGCAAATAAAACCGTGTCATGCAAATGGCGAAAAGCAGCGCCGTTCACCCTGCCGGCAGCGGCGATGGTTCTTCGGCAGCGGACCCTACAATATCTTTTTGATATACGCCTGATCGCGAAGCTCTTTGACCCATTTCTGAAAGTGGCTGCTCAACGCCTCCTCATACAACCGCTGCCTGATCTGCTCTTTCACCGACTCATATGAAGCCTGAAGACCGACATCTCCCCGGTCGGAAAGAAGCTTGAAAAACTGGTACCCGGCCGGAGTCTCCTGAATGGCGCTTATCTGTCCCGCCTGCAGGCCGAGGATGCTTGCTTTCATATAGGGCGCCATTTCCGTTCTCTTGAAAACCCCGATGTCACCGCCATCCTTGGCCGAAGGCAGGTCGGAAGACTGCCGCGCCAGGGTGCGGAAGTCCTGTCCGGCAAGCGCATGCTGATGGGCCTCTTCAGCCCGCCGCCGCGCATCGTCCTTCGCAGCCTGGGTATTTTCCTTCCAGACAAAACCCATTTGCAGGACATGGTAGGAATCTTCCTTGATTTTCTGGGCATAATTCTTTTCGTAAAATTCCCGGATCCGCTCTTCATTCACCACCACCCTGGAACGGATTTCATAATCGATCAGTCTTTCCCGGAGAACCTGGCTTCGGATAAGCTCCCGGTAATCTTGCTCGTTGGAACCCATCAACGCCATCTGCTGCCAGAACTTTTCCGCAGTGGTCTTGTTTCGCTCGATGATTCTGCTGATCGCGCCGTCCACCTCGGGATTGCCCACCGAGATACCCAGCTTCTTGGCCCGCTGTTCAACAATAAGCCTGTCGATAAGACTGGAAAGCACCTCCTCCCTGGCCCTCAGCAAGGCCATTTCAACCTGATCCGGCGGGGCCTCCTGGGTGATCCGGCGAAACAGCGCCGCCCCTTCCCGATTGAGGTCGGAGAAGGTAATAACGTCATCGTTGACGATGGCGATAATGCGGTCCACCATTTCCGCTTGGGCAACAGGGGGGTGAAAAAAAGCGAGAAGACACAGGGCTGAACATACAACATGCAAGGAAAATTTCACTAATCCACTCATAACAGGTTGGAAATATTGTTTTTAATCTTAGGAGACCCTATAAGCGACAAATTCTACCACAGTCATTTTCAAATGTCATCTTCCGCGAGCAAGGCAAGAATATTTTGCGCATTCCCGAGGGTATGCTCCGGCGAGGCAGCGGATTCGGTTTTGACGATCAACCGCCCCTCGGGGGTGAAGCGCGCCTGATTCTTGTACTTTTCCAGCAACCGCATGATCTTCTCCGGAGTCACCGGGGTTTTTTCATGAAAGGAGAAGACCAGATTACCGGGCCCCTGTTCGAGCTTGCTGATCCACAGACGCCTGAGCAGGGTTTTCAGGGCCAGCACCTCAAAGAGGTTGAGCGCCTCCGGGGGAAGTTGGCCGTAACGGTCACCAAACTCATCCTTCAGATCCATCAGCTCTTCCACCTGCTCGGCGTTGGTCAGGCGGCGATAGGCGATATAGCGCTGTTCCGTCGCCGGGATATAGCGTTCCGGGAGAAAGGCCGAAATCTTGAGATTGATCTCGGGCTCGATCTGTTCCTGGGGCTGCTCCACGCCGGTGCCTTTCCGCTTCAAGTCGAGGACCGTCTGCTGCAGCAGCTCAAGGTACAGATCATAGCCCACCGCGGCGATATTGCCGCTTTGCGAGATCCCCAGGATATTGCCTCCCCCCCGGATCTGCAGGTCGCTCATGGCCAGCTTGAAGCCGCCGCCGAGCTCGTTGTAATCCATGAGCGCCCGCAGACGCTGCTGGGCATCCTTGGACAACCCGTCCAGGGAGGGGACCAGCAGATAGGCATAGGCCTGCTCCCTCCCCCGCCCCACCCGGCCGCGGAGCTGATAGATTTCCGCTAGGCCCAGCCGGTCCGCCCTGGTGATGACAATGGTGTTGGCATTGGGGATATCCAGGCCTGATTCGATAATGGTGGTGCAGACCAGCACATCGATCTCCCGCTTGACAAAGCGGACCATGATCTCCTCGAGCGCCTTTCCCGGCATCTGGCCATGGGCCACGGCCAGCCGCGCCTCGGGGACCAGCTTTTGCACCCGGGCCGCCATTTCCTGAATGGAATGGACCCGGTTATGGACCAGAAAAACCTGCCCGCCCCGTTGCAGCTCCCGGACCACGGCCTCCTTGATCACCAGCTCGTCATCGCGGGCCACAAAGGTTTTCACCGGCCGCCGGAATTCGGGCGGCGAGCTGATCACGGAAAGATCGCGGATACTGAGCAGGGAGAGCTGCAGGGTGCGGGGGATCGGGGTGGCGGTCAGGGTGAGGACATCCACCTGGCTCTTGAGTTTTTTGAGCTTTTCCTTGTGGGACACGCCGAAACGGTGCTCCTCGTCGATGATCAGGAGGCCGAGACGCCTGAAGACCACATCCTGGGACAAGAGCCTATGGGTGCCGACCACGATATCGACCCTGCCCTCGCGCACCTCCCGGACAATCTGCTTCTGTTCCGTTGGACTGCGAAAACGGGTGAGGCTTTCCACCCGGACCGGAAAACCCTGCAACCGTTCACGGAAGGTGGCGGCATGCTGCTCGGCCAGCACCGTGGTCGGCACCAGAATGGCGACCTGGAAATTATCGGCCACCACCTTGAAGGCCGCCCGGACGGCGACCTCGGTCTTGCCGTAGCCCACATCCCCGCAGACCAGCCGGTCCATGGGCCTGGGCGCGGTCAGGTCGTCGAGAACCTCGTTGATCGCCTTGAGCTGCCCGGCTGTTTCATCGTAGGGGAAGGATTCCTCCATCTCATGGAACAACTCGTCCGGCGGCGAAAAGGCATATCCCTCCACCATGGCCCGCCGGGCATAGAGGCCGAGCAGATCCTGGGCCACCTTCCAGACCTCTTCCTTGACCTTTTCCCGCCGGGTCTGCCAGACCTTGCCGCCCAGCTTGTCGAGCTTCGGCTCGGTGTCGGAGAGCCCCTGGTATTTGCTGATCACCTTGAGCTGATCCACCGGCACGTAGAGCTTGTCCCCGTCGCGGTACACCAGCTGAAAAAAATCATTGGCAACGCCGCCCAGCACGATGTTGACCAGCCCTTCGTACCGGCCGAGACCATGGGAGGTGTGGACCACGATATCACCGGCATTCAGCTCTTCAAAGCTCACCGGCGGCCTGCTGCGCTGGCCGGTCTTCTTTTTTCCCGTTCCCAGGCGAAGCTCGCCGAAGAGTTCGCTTTCCGAAACCCAGTGCAAACGCGCCGCCGGTAAATCAAAACCCGCGACCAGCGGCGAATCCACCAGGACAATCCGACGGTCGGGAGAAACACTCTCCTCCACCGGAGCCGGGGTGATGGCAACCGGCAGATCATACTGCCGGAGCAGTTCCGCCATGTGCTCCGCATGCCGCCTGGTCCGGCAGGCAAAAAAGACCGCATCTCCGGCCGCAAGCCAGGCGTGCAGCTGCCTGGCCAGCTCGGGCATCATCCCCTGATTTTTGCGTTGCAGTTCGAGCTGCTGCCGGAGCAGGACATGGTTGCCGCAGGGGATCTCCAGGGTTTCGCCCTCCTCCATGTCCGGATGGGCAAAATCATAAAATCGCCCCTGCGGGAAACGGGCCAACCGTTCTTGCCATTCACTTTCCGACAAAAATATCCGCTCGGGCGGCAAGACGGGCAGCCGGGCGCCGGAGGCCTCGGCGAAATTGGCTTCGACCCTTTCCCGGCAGAGAGCGAGACTTTCCGCGATCGCGGTCGGCGAGGAAAAAAAGACGATGGTATCGTCCGGCAGGTAATCGAACACGGTCGAGGGCTTTTCGTAGAAGAGCGGCAGCAGGAATTCCACCCCTGGAAAGCGTTGGCGGCGCCCGAGACAATCCTCCATCACCCTGACCCGCTCATTGTCCCAACCAAGATCCGCGGCTGCCGCCAGGAAACGATCGACCAGCCGTTGCAGTTCCTGCTCGGCGGCCGGATAGAGGATATCGCTTACCGGCAGGAGAACGACCTCCTCGAGATTCTCGACCGAACGTTGACTGATGGGATCGAACTTCCGGACGGACTCAACGGTATCGCCGCAGAAGTCAAGACGCACGGGCATCTCGAAACCCGTGGGGAAGACATCCAGAATGCCGCCGCGCAGGCTGAACTCGCCAACCGATTGCACCAGGGACGCGGCATCGTAGCCACAGGCGGCAAGGGAAGCGATCAACCCGTCGAGATCGGTATCTTCTCCCCGCATGACCAGCTCGGCCAGGTTCGCAAGGGAAACACGGGGCAAAACCCTTCTCAGCAGAGCCTCAACGGAGGTGACCAGGATAAATGGCTTGTCGGCGCTGTGGATCTGGAACAGAACGGCAAGGCGTTCGGCCACGGTCCGGCTGTCCGGCGACAACGGGGTATAGGGGGGAATTTCATGCCCGGGGAAATAGAGGACAGGGGTGTCGCTGAAAAGCGCCAGATCCTGGACAAGATGCTGGGCCGCGGTCTCGCTTGGCGTGATACAGAGGATGGGCCGTTGCCCGAGCCGGGCTGTGCGGCCAAGATGAAAAGCGGCCCCGCTTCCGCGCAGGCCGATGATATTGACGGAACGGCCCTCGGTAAAGAGGGCCGTTAGCCTATTGTCCATTTTTTTTCAGGAAGATGGCGAAAACGCCTTGTAAGGAGAACACATGTCCGGATGCGGCCATGCGCTAGAAAGCCCCGCCGATGCTGAAATCCCAGACCCCCTGCTTCTCGCCCTCTTCCGGGTCGAGGTTCCAGCCCCATTCGAGGCGCAGGGGCCCCATGGGCGACAGCCAGCGGAAGCCGAGGCCGGTGCTGTAGCGAAGGTCCGCGACATCCCAGGTCTCCGAATCGTTGTAGACGTTGCCCAAGTCAAAAAAGACAATCCCCTTCAACCCGATCTCCTTGACGATGGGGAATATCCATTCCACATTGGAGTACCACATCTTTTCACCGCCAATCCGGGAATAGGTGACCCCATCGGGGTTCAACTCCAAGGGGCTGACCTTGCCGCTGTCAAAGCCCCGGATGGTGTTGAGTCCGCCCAGATAGAACTTCTCATACACCGGCAGCTTTTTCTCTTCGTTTTCAACCACATAGCCGATGGAACCCTTGATATGAAAGGTTGTTTCCCACCACAACGGATAGTACCAGCCGGAAGTGGCCTCGTACTTGGTAAAGGCGCTGTCGCCGCCCAAGGGTCCGCCCGCCTGCTTGATGGAATAATTGGTGAGCCACCCCTTTGAGGCGTCCGTGAGCTTGTTCCGGGTATCCTTGGAAAGACCGAGCCTGATAAAGCTGGTGGTCTCGATATCCATGGAATCCAGCAAGGTTTGGGGGACATTGGTCACCAGCACATCGGTCATCTTGGTGTCGTCATAGCCATAGCCCCAACCGAGGTTCCACTTGTTCCAGACCGGATAGGCAAAGCGCAGGGCCGCGCCGGTGGAATCCTTGGTATAGTCGTCGTATTCCCTGGACCAGTTGTAGATATCGTAGCCGAACAGCAGCTTGGTGTCGTTGAGATGGGGCTCGGTAAAGCTGAAGTTGTAGCGGTTGCTCCGCGAACTCACATTGGCCTGCAAGGAAAGCCGCTGGCCCTTGCCGAGAAAGTTGTTTTCGCTGATCTCGCCCATGAACATGAGGTTGTCCACCGAGCTGTACCCGGCGCCCACGCTGAAGGTGCCGGTGGCCTTTTCCTTCACGTCGACCACGACATCCATCAAGCCTTCCTGCACCGTGGCCTCGGGGGTGACGTTCACCTCTTCAAAAAACTCAAGCCGCTGCAGCCGTTCGCTGCTCTTTCTGACCGCGCTTGCATCGAGCAGCCCGCCCTCCTTGACCTGCATCTCGCGGCGGATGACCTTGTCCCTGGTCCGGGTGTTGCCCTTGATGTTGATCCGGTTTATATGCACCAGGGTTCCCTGGGCGATCTTGAGCGACAGATCCATGCGCTTGTCTTCATCGTTCTTGCTGAGCTTCGGTTCCACCTCGGCAAAGGCATAGCCGCTTTCCGCGTAACGGTCGGTGATGCGCATGACGTCGTCCCGCAGAATCTTCCGACTGAAGAACTTCTCCTTGCTCAACTCGACCAGGCCGAACAAGTCATTTTTATCGCCGACAATATCCCCCTCGATCTCGATGGTGCCGACCCGGTAGCGGTCGCCCTCCTGAATATCGAAGGTGACATAGAGCCAATCGCCTTCATCGGTGATCACCGGCTCGCTGATCTTGGCCTCGATGTAGCCGCTGTTGTGATACAAGGCGCCGACCCGGGAGCGGTCCTGTTCAAGCAGATCGCGCTTCAACTTACCGGATTCGGTAAACCAGGAGAGCAACCCCTTTTCCGAGGTGGTCATCTCCTTGCGCAATTCCTTGGCGGTGAAGGCCTTGTTGCCGACAAAACGGATATCCTTGATATACATCTTGACGCCTTCCTCGATATCAAAGGTGACATTCACCTTGTCATCCGTGGCATAGTTGAGCTTGGCGGCGACGTTGGTCCGATAGAACCCCTTATCCTTGTAAAGTTTGCGGATATTTTCAACGGAGGCCTGCACCTCCTTGGTGTTGATGATGGTATTGGGCGAAATGCTCACCACCTCTTTCACATCCTTCTCGTCAAGCTCTTGCTCGCCGTTGATGAGAACCTGGCCTATCACCGCCTTTTCCGTAACCTGGAAGGTAATGTCCTTGCCTTTTTCGGTATCCGTCACCAGGATCTGCACATCGTCGAAGTAACCCATCTGAAAGATGTTTTTCAGGTCCGCCCGCAACAGTTCCGGGGCATAGCGATCCCCGGCCTGACTTTTTACCTGGCGCATGATGGCCCCGGAATCAACGCGGGTGTTTCCGGCAATGGCAATGGACTGGACGAGAAAATATTGGCCGGTGTGGGAGAGAATGTCGTTGGCTATCTGGGCCAGGGATTTCTGCAGCTCGGTCTCGTTATTGCTGACCTGATAATAGAATTTTGGTGGATTGTTGCCGAAGATGTCATAGAGGACGAAATCCAGGCTGAGCTGCTCGCCGAGCTTGGTAATACTGCCCACCACCACATAGTTGACCGCCGGGGAGGTGATCAATGGCTTCAGGGCCTCAACCTTGGGGGGCCAATGCTCGTAGCCGATCTTCTGCTGCACTTCCTCCCTGGACAGCGTTGCCAGCCCCTTGCTCTGCACAACCTCAAGCAGGGTCTTGTCGCTCAAGGCGACAAGCTGATCACCCCCCCCAGGAGCATTGATCCGGGGCGGAACCATGACGGTGTTTGGCTCAGGCCCCGCGCCGAAGGCCTCCCCTGCCAGCGGCAGGACACCCTGGGTCAGAACGAGAACAAGGGCTGCAACAACAATCTTCATGGCCCCGGAAAAAGCGCGGGAGCGTAATATGTGCCGGGCTGAATTGTCTGGTTTCATACTCTCGATTTCGCTGTGAAGGACTTGAGTGGACCGCCCCAAAGATGCGGACGTGCTGGCGATCGGTTAGTTTAGGGGCCGTTACGGAATAAAAAATGCTGACCGGATTGTTCCGTTACGGACCCTTATGCCGTTCTTGACATTCGGACGACAAGGTTATTTTGCGACAACGGCTTATCAGAATTATCAGGCCTTGGCCCTACTGTCAAGAATCTTTGCTCTCCCCCTGGGTTTCAAGCAAGCCCCCGTCCCGCAAGGTGAGACAACGGGTCATCCGGTGGGCCAGATCAAGGTTGTGCGTCACCATGACCGTTGCCAGGGAGAGGGTTTCACTCAACTCCCGGATAAGTTCGAAAACCGTGCGCCCGGTTTTAGGATCAAGATTGCCGGTGGGCTCATCGGCCAGCAGGATCTCGGGCTTCATGATCAGGGCCCGGGCCAGGGCGACCCGCTGCTGCTCGCCGCCGGAAAGCTCCCCCACCTTGTGGGTGGAGCGATTCAACACCCCGACCCGCTCCAGGAGATATTCCGCATACCCGGCAAGCTCGGAGCGTTTCTGCCCGGAGATGAGACCGGGCAACAGGACGTTTTCCAGGGCATTGAATTCCGGGAGCAGATGGTGAAACTGAAAAACAAAACCAACCACCTTATTACGGAACAGGGCCAGATGGTCATCTGTTTTTTCGAAAACATTTTCGCCCCGGTAAAAGAGTTGCCCCCGGCTGGGCTTGTCAAGGGCGCCCAGGATATGCAAGAAGGTTGTTTTCCCGGTGCCGGATGCGCCGACCACCGCGACCATTTCCCCGGCGACCAGCCGCAGATTTACCCCGGCGAGCACCTGCAGGCTGGCGTGGTTGCCGTATTCCTTGTAAATATCCCGCGCTTCAAAAAAGAAGGGCTGTTCGGGTGCGCCGTTGGACATGGGGCCGCCTCCTCTACTCATAACGCAGGGCCACGGCCGGATCGACCTTGGCTGCCTGCCAGGAAGGATACAGGGTGGCGACCAGGGTAATAACCGTTGCCGACAAGGCAATGAGAATCACATCCGAGGGCAGGACCAGCACCGGCAGGGTGGAAATCGGATAAACGTCGGGCAGCTTGATGAACTGATAGCGGCTTAAAATCGCGCAGAGACCCAGGCCGCCCAGCACACCGAGAAAGGTGCCGGTAAGGCCGATAACCAGCCCCTCGTAGATGAAAATCCGCATGATGCTGCCGGAGGTGGCGCCCATGGATTTCAGGATGGCGATATCCTTGTTCTTCTCCATGACCACCATGATCAGGGTGCTGACAATATTGAAGGCCGCGACCATCACCACCAGGGCCATGATGATCGAGAGGGCTGTTTTTTCCAGGGCGAGGGCGGAGAAGATATTCCGGTTCATCCGCATCCAATCCTTGGCGAAAAAGTTCGGCCCCAGGGCCTGTTCGATCCGCTTCGCAATCCGGTCCGCCTCGTTGAGATCGGTGGTTTTCACCTCCAACCCATGCACCGCGCCGGGCAGATCAAAGAAGCGCTGCGCCGTTTCCAGGGAGACATAGGCCAGGGCGGAATCATACTCGTACATGCCGGTTTCAAAAATCCCGACCACCCGGCAGGTGGAGACCTTGGGCATGACCCCCATGGGGGTCAGGGGCCCTGAAGCCGAGATCAGCCGTACCCGGTCATGGGTGGCGACATGCAGCTGGGCGGCAAGCTCCTTGCCCAGGATTATGCCCGGCAGTCTTCTTCCGCCATCTTCCTGCCCGGACGACAAATCGGCGATTGCGCCGGTGCGCAGATGTTTCCCCAGGCTGAGCACGCCTTGCGCCGTGGCAGGGTCAAGGCCGCGCAACACGGCGCCGGTTCCGCCCTCGCCGCCGGTGATCATGGCCTGGCTGTACAGATAGGGGGTGACCCCGCTTACTCCCTCGACAGTGCGAACCTTTGCGGCAACCTCTTCGTAATTGCCGATATTGCCGGTATAATCCTGAACCACCACATGGGAGTTGATGCCGAGGATCTTGTCGCGGAATTCGGAGGTAAAGCCGGTCATCACCGCGAGAACCACGATCAGGGCCATGACCCCGACCATGACCCCGGCAATGGAGATCAGCGAAATCAGGGAGATGAAACCGTGCTTGCGCTTGGCCTTCAAATACCGCAGGCAGACAAACCATTCAAAATTCACAATTTCCCTCTTTTTCCCCGTAGCGGCCGATTATGATTTTGTCCTGCCCCCACCCTTGCTGGGAGGAAGTTGGGGGGATGGTGGAGGCGCCAACAGCATCACCTCATGCACCTTCCCCCTCACCCTGTCCCTCTCCCGCAAGGGGAGAGGGGATTTTTCTTGCCTTCGGCAATATTCCAACCGGACAACGCCGTCTCTCTGGAACAATAAAGACAGATCGGCGAGATCCCTGGCTCCTCGGGAGTGTAACCGTCGCCGTTAGCACTGCTCAGGAGCGCCACAGATGCGCGGAAGAGGCCGGCGAAGTGTGCTCTTGCACATAAGCCGACCGATGACAGCGGCGAAGCCGATGCCGTGCTCCTGGACGGTTACACGGCCTACTTGCTCTCCGGACGCAGATGCGGAAAGAGGATGACATCGCGGATCGAGGCAGAATCGGTCAGCAGCATGACCAGACGGTCGATGCCGATACCCTCCCCTGCCGCCGGGGGCATTCCGTACTCCAGCGCCCGGACGAAATCCTCATCCATCTCGGGGAATATCTCTTCATCATTGCCCCGTTCATCAATCTGCTTTTTCAGCCGCTGTTTCTGATCAATGGGATCATTGAGTTCGCTGAAGGCATTGGCCATTTCCCTCCCGGTCATGAACAGCTCGAACCGGTCCGTAACCTCGGGGTTCTTCTCGTTGCGGCGGGCCAGGGGCGAGACCTCGGTGGGGTATTGGGTCACAAAGGTGGGGTTGACCAGCTTTTCCTCCACCAGCAACTCGAACAGTTCGGTCTTGGCCTTGCCGTGCCCTGCCATGGGTTCAAGGGCGATGCCCTTTTCCAGGGCGAGCTGGCGGGTACGGGCCGGATCGGCGAGCAGATCCTTGTCGACCTTGCCCACCTCAATAAGCGCCTCGTCCATGGTGTAGCGTTTCCAGGGCGGGGAAAGATCGACCTCCTGCCCCTGGTAGCTCACAACCATGGAGCCGGTGACCTCGGCGGCGATGTAGGAAACCATCTCCTCGGTGAGGTCCATGAGATCCTCGTAGGTGGCAAAGGCCTGGTAGAACTCGAGCATGGTGAATTCGGGATTGTGCCGGGTGGAAAGCCCTTCGTTCCTGAAATTGCGGTTGATCTCGAAGACCTTTTCAAAGCCGCCCACCAGAAGCCGCTTGAGGTAGAGTTCCGGAGCGATGCGCAGGTAGAGATCCATGCCCAGGGCATTGTGGTGGGTCTTGAAGGGCTTGGCCGTAGCCCCGCCGGCAATGGCCTGCATCATGGGGGTTTCGACCTCCATGAACCCCCGGTTGGTCAGAAAATCACGGATCAGACGAATGATCTCCACCCGCTTACGAAAGGTGTCGCGCACCTCCGGGTTCATGATCAGATCGACATAACGCTGGCGGTAGCGGGTTTCCACATCGGTGAGGCCATGGAACTTCTCCGGCAAAGGGCGCAGGGATTTGGTGATCGGCTTGACACTTGAGGCATCGATGGTCAACTCTCCGGTCTGGGTGCGGAACAGAACCCCGCCAAAACCGGCGATATCGCCGAGATCGAGTTTCTTGAAGATCTGGTAGACCTCGGGCCCAACCTCATCGCGCTTGACATACACCTGGATGCGGCCGGTTTCGTCCTGGAGATGAAGAAAAGCCGCCTTGCCGAACTTGCGCAGGGCCATGATCCGGCCGGCCACGGATTTGACCCCCTCTTCCAGCGGCGCATCCGGGTTGTCGTTTTTCGCCAGGATATCGCTGATCCGGTGGGCGGGCCGAAAATCGTTGGCATAGAGATTGACCCCCAGATCGGCCAGTTCCTGGGCTTTTTGACGGCGTTGCTTCAAAACCTGATTCAATTCATCCATTGCTCGATACTCAAACTTTTTATAGTGGTTGGAAAAAAATTACACACTCGTAAAAAAACAAACATCGCGTCTCATCTCGTCATTCCGGCGAAAGCCGGAATCCAGTGCTTTCGGACCGAAAGCGGAAAGACTGGACACCGGTTTTCACCGGTATGACGCTTCTTTTGCAAAACCATTTAATAATGGACTGGCTGCGCCTACAAATACTTGTCACGCAACAGCTTGGAAAGATCCCTGGTCAAGGCCAGCACCTTTTTGGCGTGGGTCAGAGGCAGGGAGCCGGTCCCGCAGCTTGGGGTTATCAGGGTCTGTTGCAGCAGGGATTTATAATCCCAGGCTCCGCCGACAAGCTGAGCAGCCTGCGCCTCCCACCGGGCAAGCAGGGACTCGGCCGTTTCCTGCTCGATATATTCCTTTTCCGAGGTGGGCACGATCCCCCAGGCAATGATGCCGCCCCGCTCCAGAAAGGCGTACAGCGTATCCTTGCAGGCGACCAGCTTGTCGAAAAACCCGTAGGCGTCAAAGCTGACAATATCGATGGAGGTGGAGAGGAGAAATTCCCAGTCGGTGTTGGCGCAAACATGGACGCCCACCAACGCGCCCGCCCCCTGGGCCGCAGCGATGATCTCGTTGAGTTCCTGGCCCAACTCATCCAGGGAGACACTGAGAAAGGCGGAGGAGCCAAGGCCGGCCAGGGCCGGTTCGTCTATAAAGAGGATGACCGGAGCCTGCGACTGCGCGAGAACCTGCACCTGCCAGGCAGCCTTGAGGGAAAGCCCCTTCACCACCATCTCCCGGATGGTCGGCTCGTAATAGGCAGCCCGCCCCTCCCGATCGTGGAGGCCGGTGAGCAGGGTAAACGGCCCGGTCATCTGTCCCTTGACCGCAGCCACGGCTTTTCCGGCCACTGCATCTTTCAGGGCGAAAAGGCCCTGGGCCCTGTCCCGGCTCACGGCAAAGGGCGAGTCCGGCAGCAAGGCCGGGTCTTCTACCGCGGCAAGGTACTGCTCGAAGTAGGCCAGCATCTCCTCGGCAAAGGACTCGGTCTGGATATCGAAATAGGTGCGGTCCCCCTCCTCGACAATGCCGGGCATCCCCTCGCTGAACTGGCTGAGCATCCCCTCCTTGGGGTTGCTTGGCAGTTGCGGCCACAGGGGAATGTCCGGGGTATGCTCGAAGATGAGGGAAAATGCTTCCCGGTGGTCGATAACCGGCAGGCTGCCGATGAGGGTCGCCAGGCCGTTGGCCTGGAAACGGGAGGATGGATTGTCTTGGGTCATAGTTTTTTCCAGTATCAAGAAAGGCGCGGCTGTCGGGCGCCCGAATGCAAAACAGGATGTTAAAAAAAGCGCTGTCCTGCCTTTTTAACATCCTGCTAGCTATCAACAATAGGGCGAAAAGTCAATGCCTTTTGGGGGAGAGCGGTCCCTTGGCCGACGCTGAAAACCCGTCAGTCCACCGCGATTCCCCAGATGTCACGGGCATATTCGCGGATGGTCCGGTCGCTGGAAAATTTACCCATCCGGGCCACATTGAGGATGGACTTGCGGATCCAGTTCGGCTGATCGTGATACAGCTCGCCCACCTCTTTCTGGCAGCGGAGATAATCCTCCAGATCAAGGAGCAGCAGGTAGGGATCGTTGAGACTGAGCAGCCCTTCGACGATGGGAGCAAACAGGACGGTGTCGCCCCTGCTGAAATAACCGCTGCGGATACTGTCCAGGGTGCGTTTCACCTCGGCATTGTCGCGATACACATCAAAGGCGTTGCGGCGCGGATTGCGCTTGGCCTCCTCGACCTCTTCCGTGGTCATGCCGAAGATGAACATATTCTCCGGCCCCACCTCCTCGCGAATCTCGATGTTGGCTCCGTCCAGGGTGCCGATGGTAAGGGCGCCGTTCAGGGAAAACTTCATGTTGCCGGTGCCGGATGCCTCGGTGCCCGCGGTGGAGATCTGCTCGGAAAGGTCGGAGGCCGGGAAGATCTTTTCGGCGACCGAAACGCCGTAGTTGGGGATAAAGGCCACCTTGAGCCGGTCCCCGACCCGCGAATCGCTGTTGACCACCTCGGCCACCGAAGTGATCAGCTTGATGATCAGTTTTGCCTTGAAATAGGACGGCGCGGCCTTGCCGCCGAAGATAACGGTCCGGGCCGGGGAATCGGTGTCCTCCCCGTTGGCGATCCGGTGGTACAGGGTGATGACATGGAGAATATTGAGCAGCTGACGCTTGTACTCGTGGATCCGCTTCACCTGGACATCGAACAGGGTGTTGGGATTGACCACCACCCCGCAATCCTGCCTGATGATGGCGGCCAACCGTTTTTTGTTCTCCGTTTTCACCTTGGCCCATTTCTTCTGAAACTTGGGCTGGTCGGCGTAGGGTTCGAGATTTCGCAGGTAGTCGAGGTTGGTGACCCATTCCCCGCCGATGGTGTCGGTGATAAGACCGGCAAGACCGGGGTTGCACTTGAGCAACCAGCGCCGCTGGGTGATGCCGTTGGTCTTGCAGTTGAAGCGGCCCGGATAAAACTCGTGGAAGTTCTTGAAAAGCCTGGTTTTGAGCAGATGGGTGTGGAGCTCGGCCACCCCGTTGACCGAATGGCTGCCCACGATGGCCAGATACGCCATGCGCACCCTTTTCACCGGCCCCTCCTCGATGATGGACATATCGCGCAGCAGGTCGTCGCGCCCCGGATATCTGGCCGCGACCTCTTCCAAAAACTGCCGGTTGATCTCGAAGATGATCTCAAGGTGCCGGGGCAGCACCTTGCCCAGCAACTCAACGGGCCAGCTTTCCAGAGCCTCGGGCATCAGGGTATGGTTGGTGTAGCCAAAGGTGCCGACGCAGATCTGCCAAGCCTTTTCCCAGGGAACCGCCTCCTCGTCCACCAGAAGCCGCATGAATTCCGGAATGGCTATGGAGGGATGGGTATCGTTGAGTTGCACGGCGATCTCATCGGCGAACGAATCGAAATCATTGTGTTTTTTCTTGTGCCGCCGGAGGATGTCCTGGAAGGTGGCGGCCACGAAGAAGTACTGCTGCTTCAAGCGCAGCTCCTGGCCCTCCCGGATATCGTCCGAGGGATAGAGAACCTTGGAGATCGTCTCCGACTGCACCTTGTCCTGCACGGCCGAGATATAGTTGCCCCGGTTGAACGAGCCGAGATCAATTTCACGGGAGGCCCTGGCGGTCCAGAGGCGCATGTTGATGACATTGTCGTTGTTAAAGCCGGGCACCAGAACATCGCAGGCCATGGCCATGATCTCTTCCGTTTCGATCCACTCGGTCCGCAACTCCCCCTTGTTGTTGCGGTACCGCTGCACCCGGCCGTAATACCTCACCGGATAGAGATTCGCGGGCCGTTCAAACTCCCAGGGGGTGCCGTAGCGCAGCCAGTTATCAGGATGCTCCACCTGGAACCCATCGACAAGGCGCTGATAAAACAGGCCGTATTCATAACGGATGCCGTACCCGTAAGCCGGAACACCCAGGGTTGCCAAGGAATCGAGAAAACAGGCGGCCAACCGGCCAAGGCCGCCGTTGCCGAGGGCGGCATCGTCCTCTTCCTCCCGGATCTCCTCAAGATCGTAGCCCATCTCCTCCAACACATCCTTCATCTCATCATAAAAACCGAGATTGATAAGGCTGTTGCCCAAGGAGCGGCCGATGAGAAACTCCAGGGAAAGGTAGTAGACCCGCTTCTTACCCTTTGCGTAATAGCCCTTTTGCGTTGAAATCCAGCGCTCGATCAGAAAATCGCGGATGGTGTAGGCCAGCGCCTTGTACAGATCCCGGCTCCCGGCCCGCTGGGGGTCACGGCCGAGAAAACTCAGCATGTGGTGGTTGATCGTGTTCAGGAAATCTTTTTTGGTGAGCGATTTAACCACGGTACAGTAAGGGCCTTGCGGGATCTTGTCGTTCATGGTTGCGGTCGGTTTCCTTGAGGTTGATCTGCTTTAAAAAACACCCGCCGGCTTCTGCGCCGACGCCTGCTTTTTTTTCAGGTTACAACGGGGCGGAAAAAACAGTCAAACTTATTTAGGGGCCGTTATGGAATAATCATTAGATTTTTCACCATCGCCGCTAACGCTGCTTCATTACGGCCCCTTATGCCGATCACAACATTTCAATGTGACACATTTTGCACAACGCTTAGGGGCCGTTGTGGAATAATCGGTATTGTCCACCCCTTGCATCACACCCCTTTATGCCGTTATAGCGGCGTTGCGGATGCCCCAGCCTCAAGGAACATCCTCACCCAGGCCAGCCCCTGCTCCCGGTCCGCCACCAGACCCTCCACCTGCGCCGTCACCAGGCCGTCCAATATCTCCTTGAACACCGGGCCGGGCTCAAGACCAAAAAGATCGATAAGATCACGGCCGGTGACCAGCGGTGGGCTGGCGAATACCGGCTGGATATACTCCGCATACACCCCATGCACCTCGCGCATAAGCGCGGCCAGATTTTCCTCCATGCCCTCGGGCTTGCCAACCCCTTGCCCGGCAAGGCTGTCCGCCATGGCCAGCAGGAAGAGCGAGGCCAGATCGTCGTCAACCGCCTTGACCAGCCGCAGGCACGCCTTACGGGTGATCCCGGTGCGCAACCGGGCGTTGCTGAGATGAAAGGGCCACATATGCAGACCGATGAGCCGGGCCACCCGGTTACGGTCGTCCTTGGCCCAGTGCAGCCTTGCGGCGATACCCTCAAAAATCGCAGCCCCGGCCTGGTCGTGGTTATAAAAGGTTATCTTTTCCTCAATCAGCCGGTGGGTCTCCGGTTTGCCCAGGTCATGAAACAGGGCGGCCCATTTCAGCAAGGCCGCCCGTCTTCCCTGAACCACCTCGCTGAACAATCCGCCCTGCCCCGGGAAATACGTCTCCGGTTCGAGCAGGATCTTTTCCAGACAACGCAAGGCCTCCAGGCTGTGTTCGAACACATCGAGATGATGGCTGGCAGGCTGGGCAAGCCCTCGGCCGGAAACAAGCTCCGGGAAAACAACCCAGAGGAGACCGGTTTGGGCCATGCGGCTGATGGTCTGCCAACCACGGGGCGAGCCCATGATCAGGCCGAGCTCGTAGGCCACCCGCTCCATGGCCGCCTCAACCAGCAGCTCGCCATGGGCGGCAATGGCCGTTTCGGTGCGCGGCTCGATGGCAAAATCCAGGGCGGCGGCAAAGCGATAGGCCCGCAGCAGCCGCAGGGGATCGGCCAGCAGATTGGCCAGAGCCGGGGTGCGGATGCACTTTTTTGCAAGATCGGCCGCGCCGTCACATGGGTCAATAACCGTGAGCGCGGCAAGAGCACCGGTCACCGGAGCAAGGGGAACGGCCATGGCGTTGATGGTGAAATCCCGCTGGCCCAGATCGTCTTCAATGGTGGTGGAGTGGTTTCTGAAGCCGGAAAAATCGAGGGTCAAGCCTTGCCAAACAACCCTGGCCACATCTTCCCCAGCATCGAGCAGGACAAAGGTGCCGCCCAGCAGCGCGCCGACCTCGCGGGCGCAGGCCACGGCGTCCGTCGGCATGGTGAAATCAAGATCCTTGGCCGCCACCCCCAGCAACCAATCCCGCACCGGCCCGCCCGCCACATACATGGGCTGCCCGGACCCCTGCGCAACCCGGCCCAGGGCCAGACGCAGCTCCTCGGGGTAGGTTTGCAGCCAATCCTGGGTCAATACCGTTGCCGTTAACACCGCTGCCATGGAGTCCTTATTCCAATATCTAACTGATGAGCCGCCGATGCGGAACTCTTGCGCCTCCCCCTTTAACAAAGGGGGATTGAGGGGGATTTCGAGTTAGACTCACCCGCTCCTTCACGATTTTCTCTATCACTTCCAGCACCGCATCTGTTTCCGACAAAATCTGCCCATTGTCAAAACGCAATACCCGTAAGCCTGATCCGGCCAATACGGCATCACGTCCTTGGTCTTTGGCTTGGTGTTCTTCTGCAAAATGTTGGCTGCCGTCGAGTTCGATCACCAGTTTCGCTGCCGGGCAATAAAAATCCACGACGAATGCGAACAATGGCTTTTGCCGATAGAACTGCACACCATGTATCTGCTTACGTCGAATATGCTGCCATAGCACCTGTTCAGAATCGGTCATGTTGGTTCTGAGTGAGCGTGAGTTTTCCTTAAGTTTTGGGTTGTAGCGTTGCATGAATCCTTAAATCCCCCCTGGCCCCCCTTTGTTAAAGGGGGGAACTTATACTTCCGCCCTTTAGTAAAGGGGCAGACTCATACTTCCTCCCTTTAGTTAAAGAAAGGAGGCCGAGAACCCTTTACAAATGCCTGACGATTTCCGCCAAGGTGGTTTCCAGCCTACAGCAGACATCGTGGATATGGATGCTCTCCAGGCTCAGCGACTCGATCACCACCAGGGTTTCCGGCGGCAATTCCTTGCCGAACCGCTCTCCTGCCCGTCTGGCTACCTCCCGCACCGCGTCCTCGGCAAACTGCGGCAGGCTGTGCGAGGCGTAGACCAATTGGGCCTCGTCGGTTCTTTTCAGCAGATCCTGGGTCACATGCAGGGCCTCTTCCAGACAGGCCAGCAGCTCGCCGATGCTTGGGGAAAGCCCGGCCGACCGGATGGAGAGGGTAGTCTGGGAGCGTTGCGAATGGGTGGGCAGGGGGCAATCCTCCCCCTCCTTGCGAAACAGGGTCTGGTTGTAGGCCTGGGTGCAAGGGCAGGCAGTGATGTGGGCCACGCCTACCCCAAGCATGGCCACACTTTCCAGCTCATCACCCTGCCCGGCCAGCTTCAGATCCAGGCTGATGGCAATGGAATCCACCGATTGCCTGTTGCTGACCATGGCCGTCCTGACAAGCGGCAGCTGGCCCCCAAGCCGCACCCGGCCACTGCTCGCGCCCTGACGCGCCATCATCTCCCGGCCGAGCCGCATCCCATACTCGCGGAGATCGCTGAACTCCCGGTCATACAGGGAGGCGATCACCTCTTCCATGCGGGACATATGGATGCCCCGGACATCCGCGGCAAGGTTCACCTCTAACCTGGCGGCAAAGGGGATCAGCCCTTCCGGCAGCCTGACCCAGACGGTTTTGCCGCAGATGCCGACCTCGGGAAGGGGCATCCCAAAGGAGGGGCGCTGCTGGGGGATATCAATCCCCTCCGCCAAAACACGGGCATGGTCCTGGGGGGATATGGATGGTTTCAAATAAATGCCTCCTGTTTCAGGGAAATATACCACTGCTGGACGGTCTGCCAATCCCCCTGTTTCCTGGTCCAGTCGGCCAACGCCTGGAAACGGTTCACATCCTCGGGCGAGGCCCCGGTTTCCGCCAGGGCGAGGGAAACCGAAGCCAACAGGGTCTCAAGCCGCCCGCTGTTCGCACCATTGCACAGGCTGCCGTGGTGAAGATACCGCAGGGTGATGGGCTCCTCCCCGCAAAAGCCGAAAGGGAACCGCTGGGCAAGCCGGATGAAAAAGGACCAGTCCTCGCCCAGCTCCCCAGCTCCGAAACCGCCCACTTCGGCAAAGGCCTCGGTTTCCACGGCCAGTGCCGAGGGGACCAGAAAACACCAGCGGGCCAATCCGGCAAGGCATTGCCCTTCGATGGCCATGCCCGGCTCGGGGATACAAAACTCCCCGCCCCCGAGCTGATCGCTGTTCCTGGTCACCCCATAGGCCACCGGATAACCGCGGGCCATGGTCCGCACCAGGCTTGCGACGTGGCCCTCCAGCCAGACATCGTCCGAATCCAGAAACATGACCACTTCGCCGCAGGCCGCAGCAACCCCGGCGTTTCTGGCCAGTCCCGGCCCAAGACCGGAACGCCTTAGCAGCCGCACCCCTGGGAAACGGGCAGCCACCAGGGCAGCGGTGTGGTCCGTCGAGCCATCGTCCACGACAATGATCTCACTCACCGGGGTATCCTGCCCGACCACGCTGGCAATGGCCCGGCAGGTCATCTCCGGCCGGTTTCTGGTGGGGATTACGCAACTGATCCGCATGGCCGGTGGTGGTTCCTCATGGATTTCCTGATGGTTGCGCTCTGCGCCAGACAGAAAGACACCTTGTCCAGTTTTCAGCATAACACATAAAAAAGAGCTGCTCCAAGACTG
>JAJZPC010000035.1 GCA_021811385.1 Deltaproteobacteria bacterium
TGCAGTTGTTTCTTGCGGATGCGGAGAGAAAGCTTGTTTTTTCCGCGGACAATCGGGCACTTGTGGGCGAGATTCCGGAGCACCAGACCCTTCGCCAAGCTTCCCGGACGCAGGGTCTGGTCCAGGGCCTGGAACTCGACCGCAACGGCCGCTTCCTTTTGCGGGTTGTGGTTCCCTGGGGTATCGGGGGGGAGGGCGCGGGCTATGTGGAGCTGAGTCAGGATATCGGCCATTTTGCCCTCGGACTCAAGGAGCGTCTTGGCTACGAGATATTCCTCACCGCGAAGAAGGGTGGGGTTGACCGGAAGCAGTGGGAGGCCGAGGCGGCGGCCGGCCGCAGGAGCGGCAGCTGGGAGGATCTGGCCCAGTGTGTGATTTTGGCGCGGACCTCGCCGGTCGAGGAAGGAAAATTGCGCGCGATCCTCGCGGCCGGGTCCACCGGGCAGGGAGTCAGAACCTTTGATTTTGCCGAGGGGAAAAGGAATTTTCGGGGCGGGATGATCGATCTCCTCGATCCTTCCCGTCAGCCCATTGGCCTTCTGGTCATGATGCAGGACGTTACCAGCGAGGTGGTTTCCCTCTGGGCCATGGGCGTGTATCTCGGCGGGGTGGGGCTTGCCATTGCGACCTTGCTTTTCCTGTTTTCTTACTTCTACATCGCCAGGCTGGACCGCAGGCTGGCCACGAAGCAGGAGAATCTTCGGGAGGCCATTGTCAGCAAGGATGTCGCCCTGTCTCAAACCTCAACCCAGCTCCAGTACGACATTGCCCGGCGCGAAAAGGTGGAGCGCGAGTTTCAGAGGGTTTGCCGGCAGAATCAGTTGATCCTAGACGCCGTGGGCGAGGGGATTTTCGGCCTTGATTCCCAGGGGAATCATACCTTTGTCAACCCCCAGGCTCTCAGGATGCTGGGCTATGAAGCCGAGGAGCTTGTCGGCCAGCCAAGCCATGGCATCTGGCACCACAGCCGTCGGGACGGCAGCCATTTCCCGGATGTCGAGTGCCCAATTTACCGTACCCTGCAAGATGGCGAGATCCATCATAGTGAGGATGATTTTTTTTGGCGCAAGGACGGCACGGGTTTTCCCGTTGAATACACCAGCACTCCCATCCGGGAAGAAGGGCGGCTGGCCGGGGCCGTGGTCAGTTTCAAGGATATCTCCGAAAAGAAAAAGGTTCTGCGCGATCTCGTTGCCAGTGAAAACCGCTACCGGACCATTGCCAGCATTGCCCAGGACGCCATCATCCTCATGGACGATCGTGGCCGGGTTGTTTACTGGAATCCGGCGGCCGAGCGGATTTTTGGTTATGCCGAGGGGGAGACCCTGGGGTGCGATCTCCATGAACTGATCATGCCGGCCAGATTCGGGCCTGAGTTTCAAAAAGGGGTGGCGCGGTTTTGGGCCAGCGGGGAGGGAAACGCCATCGGGCAGATCCTGGAGATGACCGCCCAGCGTAAGGGAGGCAAGGAGTTTCCGGTGGAACTCACCGTTTCCGCCCTGCGCCAGGAAGAGGGGTGGTGGGCCGTCGGCATTGTCCGCGATATCTCGGAACGGGTGCGGGAAAGAACGGAGCGGGATGATTTGCAGGCCCAGCTGCGGCATTCCCAGAAGATGGAAGCCATCGGCACCCTGGCAGGCGGGATTGCCCACGATTTCAACAATATTCTCGCCGCCATCATGGGCTATACGGAGCTTGCCCTGCTTGAGGCCGGAGAAGGAACGCTCCGGGATACGCTCGCCGAGGTGCGCAGGGCCAGCGGCAGGGCCAAGGATCTGGTCGCCCACATCCTCGCCTTCAGCAGGCAGGGAGAAATGGCCAAAACCCCGGTCAATGTCGCGCCCATCATCAAGGAAACCCTCAAGATGTTGCGGGCCTCGTTGCCGACAACCATTGAGATACGACAGATAATCGGGCAGGATAATGGGAAGATCATGGCCGACCCCACCCAGATCCATCAGGTGCTGATGAACCTTTGCACCAATGCGGGCCATGCCATGCGGGAGGCCGGGGGGGTGCTCGAGGTCGGTCTTGCCCAGGTGTATCTCAAGGAGGAGCCGGTCCTTCGCACATTTTCCCTGTCGCCCGGCAACTACCTCAGGCTCACGGTCCGGGATACCGGGCATGGTATCGAGCAATCCATCCTCGATAAAATTTTCGATCCGTTTTTCACCACCAAGGAACGGGGAGAAGGCACCGGCCTGGGGTTGTCCGTGGTCCACGGCATCGTCACCAGCCATGGCGGAGGGCTCGAGGTCCAGAGCGTTCCGGGGCAGGGAACGAGCTTCACTCTCTATTTTCCTGTGCTGGAAACCGTTGCGGAAACCGTTGCGGTCGTGGTGGCCGATGCACCGCCGACCGGCAAGGAGCGGGTGTTGCTGGTTGATGACGAGGCCGCTCTCATCGAGCTGGGGGAAAGGATTCTCGTCTACCTCGGCTATCAGGTCACCACCAGAACAAGCAGCATTGAGGCGTTGGAGCTGTTTCGAGCCCAGCCGGACAATTTTGATCTGGTGGTCACCGATTACACCATGCCCAACATGACCGGCGGCGAATTGGCCAAGCACATCCTTGCCATCCGGCCAGGGCTGCCGATTGTCCTGTGTACCGGTTTCAGCGAGGTATTCACCGAAGAGAAGGCCATGGACTTGGGAATTCAAGGCTACGTAATGAAGCCCGTTTCCATCCATGACCTTGCCAAGATCTGCCGCAGCGTGCTTGATAAGGTAAAAAAATAGGCACCGGCTTCAGATCATGGTCTGATGGGCAGATTGATCATCCGGCCGCTGGCCGGTTCCTTGTAGCGGATTTCTCCGCTGATCGCCCCGGAAGCCACGGCGCGCTGCAGGCGCAGGGTTACCATATAGCTGCCTGGGCTGACTTTGGTCAGCAGCCATTTCACTTCGCCCTTGTTCGCATCGTATTGGTTAAAGGATGGCGTCGCCGCTTCGATCATCGTGCCGATCGGCAGATTCTGAATCACGATCAGGGTGGTGGGGGAGGGGCTGGCCACGGTGATCCGCAGCTGGATATCCTGTCCGGCGCCACTCAGGTATTGACCGCTGACCAGAGCGGCGCCGGCAAGCAGGTTCCCCGGCAGGGAGAGAAGCAGGAGCAGCGCCAGGAAGAACAGGCCCATGGCGCGGGCATGGATTTTTTCAGCCGTCATTTTCTGTTCCTCCTGTCGGGTGGTTACTGGAGAATTTCATAGCTGCGCGTTTCAGGATTCCAGCGGTAGCCCTTGGCCGCCCAGATTTCCTCGATCTGCTTCTTGCCGAAATGCAATCCTTCGATCCCGCCGTAGGTTTCGTACACGGAAAGCAGCTCCTCATCGTCTATCCGGCCATCGCTGTTGCTGTCCGCCCAATGAAAGGGGCTTGCTTCCAGAGTGTCGGTTCCGGAGACCGGGATGCTGGGGTTGTCGTCCGAGCGGACCGTGACCCCTCCGGTGAATTGACGGACAGAAGCCATCTTCGCATCGGGCCTGAGCTTGGCCAGGTAACTGTACACCCCGTGCTCGCCGGTGATCTTGCCGATCCACTTGAGCACCTGGGGATCGCTTTCCTGGAAGACAAACTGCGGTTTCCCCTGGGCAGGCATGCAGTCCGGGGGCAGGGTTTCCTTGAGAATCAGGGAGAACGGGCTGGAGGCGCTGGTTGTCACTTCAATGACCACCGGGAAAGGCACGCCGGGAGTTGCATGCGCGGGCAAGGTTCTTAAGGCTGCCACCTGATTTTCCCCATCGTTTGCATTCTGCCACCAGAACAGGGCGAGGCCGGCAACGGCAAGCAGCAGGAGAGCGGAGCGGAGAACAGGTTGCCGGGCAATCCGGGGCCGGGGCCTGGGCGGGTGGGATGCCGGCGGCGCGGTTGTTCGCGGCGCATCCGGTTCGAGCACGGGCGGGGCTTCCGGTGCGGTTGGCTGGAGGGCTGGTTCCTCCTTGAGCACCGCCTCGGAAATTTGGGCAGGTGGCTCTTCTACCGGGGCTGCGGGCTGGCCGTGATCAATAATGTCCGCCACCTGGGTCTCCAGGGCCTCGGCCAGTTTGACGGCATTTTCCTTTTTGATGTTGGGATAGCGGCGGTTTTCCCAGCGGGAAATAGTGTCGGTGGTGACTCCGACCACCGTGGCGACATAGAGCTGGGTTAACCCTTTTTCTTCCCTGATCCGGCGAATCCTGGCGCCGTCTATGTTGACCATGGGGACGCCGCCAGCCAGGGGCTTTGTTGAATCCATACCGGGTGTCCTGCACAGGTTGAGTTTCGGGGTGACGAGTGAATCGGCATACTACCAAATCCGCAAGGGAAGCAAAAGCCCCTTGTGGATTGGACCGGAAGATGGCGGTAATCCCGGGTCGGCGAGGTTATTTCTGGTTTTTTTTCAGCCGGTCAAGCTCCGAGCGCACCCTGACCAGCTCCTCGTTTGAGGCGCGCAACCGCTGGGCGATGACCTCGGTGAACAGGCGGTACATGACGGAGACAAAAAGGGCCTGATCCAGGGGCTCGGCCGTCTCACTCATGAAGGAGGCGTCGATGGCCAGGCAGACCGTGGGGCCGATGGCCTCCACCGAGGCGGAACGGGCCTTGCCGTCGATGGCGGCAAGTTCGCCGAAGGCGTTGCCGATCTCTTCTATCCTGGCGATCTCCTTGCCGTGTTTCACGACCCGCACCGCCCCGGAAAAAAGGATGTACACCCAGTTGTCATACGCCCCTTCCGGGGTGATGATTTCGCCATCCTCAAAGGTTCTGATCTTGCTGAGGCGCAGGATATGCTTGATATACTTGTCGCTCAGCGAGCCGAGGAAGGGAAGCTGGTGCAGTTTGTCCACAAGAAAGCCGCGGTCTTCCAGATAGGGGGATTCCTGCATGGGAGGTCTCCGGTGTTGGGTTCTGGTTGCGGGAGGCAAAAACCGCCTGTCCTCCAGTGTCTTCTTTATATCATAACGGAATTGGATTATAAACAGAAGGGATCCCGGCTCGTTTCATTTCCCGGGACAAGGAGAGAATTCTTGGCGCACGAAAAAACAGGCGACTTCCTGCCCGCCTCCCAGGCGGAGATGGCGGCCCGGGGCTGGAAGCATGTTGATGTGGTGCTGGTCACCGGGGATGCCTATGTGGATCATCCTTCCTTTGGCGTGGCCTTGATCGGCCGCCTGCTTGAGGCCAACGGCTACCGGGTGGCCATTCTTTCCCAGCCCCGCCACCATATCCCCGATGATTTCCGCCAGTTCGGCGAGCCGCGCCTTTTTTTCGGCATCACCGCGGGCAATCTGGACTCCATCGTGGCCAATTACAGCGGCAACGCCAAGGTCCGCGACCGTGACGACTATTCTCCCGGCGGCAATCCTTATTTCGGCCTCCAGGCTGAAAAAAAGATGCGGCGCAGGCCGGACAGGGCCACCATCCTCTACAGTAATCTTGCCCGGGCGGCGTATCCAGCGACCCCGGTGGTTCTAGGCGGCCTGGAAGCGTCGTTGCGCCGGTTCGTGCATTACGATTACCAGCAGCAGCGGCTGCGGGGTTCGGTGCTCACCGATGCCAAGGGAGATCTGTTGATCTACGGCATGGGGGAGCGGGCGGTGCTGGAGGTGGCGGTCCGGCTTGCCAAGGGCCAGGATCTGGCCGGTATTCCCGGCACCTGTGAAAGGTTGACCCAAAGGGACATGGAGGCGCGGGGGATTGGTGCGCCTGTGCTTCTGCCTTCCTGGGTGGAAATTCAGGCGGATCCGTCCCTGTTTCTCGAGGCCGAACTCACTGTGGACCGTCTGGCCAGATCCTATGCAACTGAGCCCCTGTTGCAGCATCAGCAAGCGGCCTGGGTGGTGCAGCACCAGCCGGCCGCGCCGCTCACCACGGCAGAGCTGGATGATCTCTACAGTCTGCCTTTCAGCCGCAAACCCCATCCGACCTGCGGCGATGTCCCGGCCTGCCGGATGATCCGGGATTCGATCACCATAGTGCGCGGCTGTTGCGGCAATTGCTCCTTCTGCGCCATCTCCAGGCACCAGGGGCCAAAGATCATCAGCCGGAGCCGGGAATCCGTGGTGCGGGAGGCGCGGCTGCTGGCCGGGCAGAAGGATTTTTCCGGCACCATCAGCGATCTGGGCGGCCCCACCGCCAATCTGTACGGCACGGGTTGCAGCAGCCCCCAGCCTTGCAAGCGGCATGATTGCCTGTATCCTAAGGTGTGCAAATTTTTCAAAATCGACGAGCAGGCGATGCTCGGTCTGCTTACGGCGGTGGCGGACCAAGCCGGGGTCAAACATCTTTTTGTCTCCTCCGGGCTGAGGATGGAACTGTTGACCAGGACGCCCAGGCTGCTGCGGCAATTACTGCTGCACCATACTCCCGGGGCGATGAAGATCGCGCCGGAGCACACCGAGGACAAGGTGCTCCAGCTCATGCACAAGCCGGGCGTGGCGGTGTTGGAGGAGTTTCTTGCCCTGTGCCGGGAGATCGGCAAAAAGGCGGGGAAAACCTTTCATTTCACCCCCTACCTGATTTCCTCGCATCCGGGCTGCACCCTTGCCGACATGGAGAGGATGGCGGCGCGCCTCGCTGCCCTGGGGCTTGCCCCCCGGCAGTTTCAGGATTTCACCCCCACGCCGGGGACGATCTCCACGGCCATGTATGTCACGGGATTGGATCGCGAGAAAAAGAGTCCGCTGCCCGTGGCCAAAAAGGACAGCGAGCGCCGGGCCCAACGCCAGGCCCTGGATCATTCCCGGGAGAGCGGTTCCGTAGCGCCAAGGCGCAAGGGTGACATGTCAGGCGCTGGACGGGGGAGAAGAGGGGCAACTCCAAGTCGTTTAGAGAAACCGGGAGAGCAGCGGCAGGGTGATAAAGGAAAGCATGATGCCAAGGCCGATCAGGGCCGCGGTAAGTCTCGGCGAAAGCCCGGCCATGATGGCTAGGGCGCCTGCGGAAACCATGGGCGGCATCCCGGCTTCGAAAACCGCCACCCGGGCGGCAAGGCTGTCGAGACCAAGGACGCGGCAGAAAAAAAGGGCAATCAGCGGGGCAACGGCCAGCTTGATAATGAGCCCCGCCCCCAGGGGCCTCATAACCTCGGGGCTGAGACGCAGGCTCAGCTGAAAACCAACCGCGACCATGACCACCGGCACGAGGGTCGCGGCCAGACCATTGAGCAGGGTGAGCAGCGGCGCGGGAAAGGGCAGGGATCGGCAGGCAAGGGCGAGAATCAGGGCGATGAAGGGCGGGAAACCGACAACCCGGGCGAGCACCGATCCCATGGTCGGCTTGCCCCCGCCGCCATACAGGGCAAGGACGACGGCGCCATAGGTGGAAAGGGCCAGGAACGAACCCAGTTGATCATAGAGCACAGCGTACGGAACGCCGCTCTCCCCGAAAAAGGCCTGGACCATGGGAATGCCGAAAAATGAGGTGTTGCCCAGGGGAATCAGGAGCAGCAGGACGCCGGTAATCTCTTTCTCCCAGCCGAGGAGCTTGCCGAGAATGACGATCAGCAGGGCGGAAACCGCGAGCATGGCCCAGGGCATGATGACCGGCGCCAGGATCTCCATGGAAAAATGCAGCTGCGGCACCTTGAGCAAGACCAGGGCCGGGAGGGAAAGGTATATGGCAAACAGGTTGAGAACCTGCGCGGTTTCCTTGGGAAAACGGGGCAGGCGCCGCAACCCCATGCCCATGAGGAGAAAGGAAACGGTGAGGATGAAGTTTTCCATGGCCGGTTTTTGAAACTCTCGGGAAAAGCCGGGGAGATGGCCATTTTCCCTGGGAAGGATATTTTTGGGCTATTGCCGAGATTGCTTGACAATGGCCGGCTTGCGCTCGATAATTTGTTTTACAACGATAAACATATTGGGGAAATTGGCCGGTGTCAATTCCGATCTGGGATACCGTCCCGGCACCTCAGTTGAGAAGGGGGGATGTATGGAAAATGTGAATCCGAATCTGATAACCTGCATAGTTCAGCGCGGCGAGGCCGACCGGGTGGTGGAGGCGGCGATGCAGGCCGGCGCGGAAGGGGCGACCCTCTATTACGGCCGCGGCACCGGGGTGCGGGAAAAAATCGGCTTTGCCGGGATGTTCATCAAGCCGGAAAAAGAGATCATTTTGATCATTACCAAGAATGAACAGACCGATGCGGTGTTTGACGCGGTGGTCAAGGCGGCCCGGCTTGAGAAAAAGGGGCAGGGGTTCGCGTTTCTCCATAAACTTGACCGCGCCATCGGTTTTGTGGACAAATGAGCTCCTGGTTGGCGGGATCAACGCATATGGTGTGTGCATAGATGGGCCGATATCTTTTTCTTTCCGCCTGCGCGGTTGCGGTTTTCCACCTTGCCGGGATTACCTCCGCGGAGGTGCTTGCTTCGGTGGTGAGCTTTCTTGCCGCTCACCAGACCCTGCTTCTTGGGGGAGGTCTGCTCGGGGCTCTCGCCCTGGTCTGCGCCTCACTGCTTTTTGGCGGGATCGGTTTTTTCAATATCCTCTACGTCATGGCCAAGGCTGTGAACGGGCTGGTCCAGCTCGTTCTCTGCGCCATGAGTGTGGCCTCCCTGGTTTTATGGTTTGATCTCGGGGTGAATCTCTGGGTGGAAGGCGGAGGCCCCCTGGCGCTTGTCTTGTACGCCTGGCTCTATGGCGCGGCCTTCAGCCTGCGGGTGTTTGATTTCAATTATCCGGTCAAGGAGGTTCTGTTTTCCTATAGTGTGCTTCCCTTTGCCTGCATGGCGCTGTTCTGGCTCAGCGGCTTTATTCTCTAATCAGACTCCCCCCTCCCCAAAAAAAAACGCCGCCGGTCACACGACCAGCGGCGTAAGTGGTTTCAGGAAAAAGGCTTTCCTCGCCTGCGTCAATCGTCGAAATCGCCTGCCGGGCCTTTGTCGGTGCCGAGGCTTGCTGCCCGCCGGGCGATCTTTTCTCCGGTCCATTGGGCCGGATCCTCGATGCGGCCGACCTTGGAGCCCATGTCGTATGACCCTTTCTCCAGAATGGCCTTGATCCCCAAGGGCGCGCTGTCCTGGGCGTTGAAGACGTTGACCAGCAGATTGTAGACAAACTCCTCCACCCGTTGCACCATCCGTTCCCGGATCGGTTTGGGCTGGCCCATGAGCTTCGGTTCAAAGGGCAGGTTCAGGCTCTTGTAGTTGCCCTTTTTCCAGCCATTCGCCTCGGCGTAACCAACCATCTCCCGCCACATGGCTTCGCTGACTCCGGCGTCCTTCACCTTGATGAAGTTGCCGTCCGCGTCGAGGATGGCATTGCCGTAGTCGTTCACCTGCAAGCCCCAGGAAACCATCTGCAGGGCCGTGGCCACATTGGCCTTGGTGGTGGAGGTTTTGGCGGCGATCTCCCGCAGCCTTTCCGAGCTGTTGCCCGAGGTGCCGTGCTGGGCGCCGGAGACATGGTACGGAGCCAGCCCGGCATGGACTTCGGCGGTGAGCCCCACCTGAATGCCCTGGCCGCTTTCTTCAATGCCGTGGGTGGTGCCGTTGTTCAAGGCGATCCAGTCGGGGAAGATGCTGTGGGCGTTGAGCCCCTGGATGAGGAAGAGCGCTTCCGCCGGGGTGGAAAGCCCCTGGTCGCCCTTGATCTCGCCGATCTCCGTTTCCAGCCCGGCCCAAGCGGGCACCAGCTGCGTCAGGGCCAGGTTGGTCAAAAGATTCTTGTCATCCGGGAGATGGGAGGCGTCGATGGCGATGGAGGTGATGCCCGCCTCGAAGATGGTGGGGATCTCCACCTTGGCGAAATCGAGATCCGTTTCTTTTTTGATCCCGTAATGATCGGCATGGATGGCCACCGGCACGGTGATCCCCAGTTCGTTCATGGCCTGGTCCACCTGCATGGCCATGTTCCAGTAATTTACCGGGCAGTAGGCCTTAGCCCCGCCTTCCGAGCGGGCGATTTCGATGATGATCGCGGCATTGGCCCGTTGCGCGGCCAGCAGAGCCCCGCGGATGATGAAGTTGTTGCGGCCGTTGGCCGCGATGGTCATGGCCTTGCCTTTGGCCCGCAAGGCCCGGTCGATCACCTTGCCGCTGACGATCAACGCTTTCGAATTGGGGAACAGTTTGACAATATTGGGCGGTCGGCCTACGGCGAGGGCCTTTTCAAAATCTGCCTGGGAGACAGACATAATGGAACCTCCTTGTTGTGCTGGTAGTCTGTTGGTTGTCTGGCGCTATTATAGTGGATCGGGGCAAGGCGTCATCAAAAAAAACAAGCGGTGGTCCGGAAAAGAAAATCGTGCATCGGACATTACCCGCCAGCCGGAGAATATAGAGCATTGCAGGGGCAGATGAGACGGTCTTACAGCAGGGTCTTCAGCCGTTCGATGGTGGCTTGGGTAATGGGCTTGGGAATGACCGTTTCCACCGACGGCCTGCCCGAGACCTCAAGCAATTTTCCCGGGTCGTCAAAGCTGGTGATGACGACAACCTTCGGTTCTTTCTTGAGAAATCCCTTTTGAAAGGCATCCTCGATAATGTTGAGAAAGGCCTCTCCATCCACCACCGGCATGATGAGGTCGAGAAGCACGACATCGGGCTGGTATTTCAGATAGCGGAATATTGCCTCGGTTCCGTTTGCCGCCTCGAAGAGCTCGCATCCGGGCACATGCTGCTGGAGATGATTCTTGAGAATGGTTCTGGCGGTTATTTCATCATCGACGATAAGTATCTTCATCATCCCCTCCCAGGGAATCAAGATCAGTGATGCAGGTATGGAAGCTGAAGCCATTTCAGTTTCCACTATAAGACATATCGGCGGATTTTTAAATGGACAGTGCTATTTTTGTTGCTGGGACAGGAAGGTGGCCAGCTCCGGAAACCAGATGCTGACAAGCTCTGTTTTGGTCCAATTTTCCCTGAGCAGGGTTTTGGGGATAACCGGGATATCCAGCCCGGTCTCGGCCAGGGCTGCCGTGATCTTTGCCATGGGGGTGCCGCTGAACAGGACAAAGCGAAGCCCCTTGCGTTTTTCCGTTATGAAAAGCCGGGTCGCAAGCTCTATTCCATCCAGAACCTCCATTTCATAATCGCAGAGGATGTTGGGTATTTCTTTGGCGACCAAGAGATCGTATGCCTGCTGTCCGTTCTCCGCCTCGTGGATATTTCTGGGCGGCACTCCGGCCCCCTCCAGGCGCAACCGTGCGATCATGCGAATAAATTCCGCATTGTCGACAATCAGGATGGTGGAATAGTCAGGTTGCATGCGTTTTTTTCCGGGCTTTTCGTGATGGGAAGCATGAAAGGTCGGGCCAACAACCAGGCTTGGCTGGTATGCCTATTCATTTCATATCGACAGGCCGAGGCGGCTTTTCACTGCTTTGCGCAGGGATTCATGGGCCGCCGACACTTTGTTCCAGGCTGATTCGGCATCAATTTTTTTCCCTTGGCGGATACAGTCTTCCAGCTCCTTGGTTGCCATGGCCAGTTTCTTTGCGGTAAAGATTGTGGACGAGCCCTTGAGGCTGTGGCAGCAGGCCAGGATTGCCGTCCGATCGCAGGCGTTCATCGCCTCGCCAAGCAGATGGAGTTCTTTGTCGGCATCGGCAAAAAAGGCTAAGGCTATCCGGCAGAGGATGGCCTCGTCAGCGTAGGTGGCGAGCAGGGCTGCAAAATCCAGGTCGAGATGCTCCGCCGGGTTTGCCAAGGCATCCACGGCTTCTTGCCGGTTCGCGCCGGAAGGAAAGAGGTGTTTTTCAATCGCCGCGAACAGTTGTTCGGGGTCGAAATTTTTCTCCGCATACCCGTCAAGCCCTGCGGCTAACAGGCGTTCCTGCTCGGCTGCTGTCTCGGCCGTAAGGGCGATCACCGGAATTGCCAGGGTCGCCTGATTTTCCTTGATCTTCCTGGTGGTCTCCATGCCGTCGATACCCGGCAGGCCGATATCCATCAGGATGACTTGAAAGTCGGTGTCTTGGGCAAGCAGGGCCAGGGCCTCCTCCCCGCTGCCGGCAATGGCGCTCTTCCAGCCGCGCTCCGCAAGGATGTCCGCGAGGATCTTCTGGTTGAAATCCACATCCTCCACCACAAGAATTCTGATATCTTTCCGGGAAGTGTCGTCTGCAACTTTCGAATACATCCGTGCCTCCGTAATGCAATATTTCAGCCCAACCGCATGATACTCCATCGACAGCCGATCTGGAAGCGGTAAACAGGCTTGTTTTGGGGCTGTTTTCTAAGTCGTGGCTTGGCCGTTGCAACAGAATCCATCCGGATGCTCAAAAAATAACCGGGCGCATGGTGTGGCACAAAAAAAGGCCCGGCACGAAACGGTGTCAGGCCTTCGTAATTCATGTGTCATTAGGACGATGCCATCCGGCGATCAATTCCGGGTCTTCCGCTCCAAGAGAATTTCGCCCATGGCTTGGGCGATCTCTTCCAGGCTTATCGGCTTCATGAGGAACCTTGCTATGCCTAAGGCTTTTGCCCGTTGCTCATCAACAAGATCGCTGTGTCCGGTCAGCATGATGATGGGGATGTCCGCCCGGATTTCCAGCATTTTTTTTGCCAGGTCAACGCCGGTGAGATACGGCATGGTTTGGTCCGTGATCACCAGATCGAATCTCTCCGGAACCGCCCGGAACACTTCCAGGGCGTCACGGCTGTCGGTGAGACACAGTGCCTCGCAACCGATCTGTTTGAGGACGCATTCCCCCAGAATAACATTCAGCTCCGCGTCATCGACAAAAAGCACCTTGGCGTTTATTTGGGATACGGCGATTTCCGTTTTTTTCGCCTCCCCCGGCACGGTACTCGCCTGATTCAGCACCGGAAAGAACAGGGTGAAGGTCGTGCCTTCTCCCAAACCGCTGTGGACAGAGATCGCCCCCTGGTAGCTCTTGATTATCCCGTGGATTATGGCAAGCCCCAACCCGGTCCCTTCGCCTTTTTCCTTGGTTGTGAAATACGGTTCGAAGATGCGCAGCCGGGTTTGCCGGTCCATTCCCTGTCCGGTATCGGCGACGATGAGACGCACATATTTTTTCCCGGCTATGAGGTCGGGGATCTCGTCCGCCAATGCCTGGCCTGCCTCGACCTCATCGAGTTTTACCGTGAGGGTGCCGCCTTTTTCCCGCATGGCATGGTAGGCATTGGTTCCGAGGTTCATGATGATCTGGTGGATTTCGGTGGAATCGGCCAGGACCGCGGCGCATTGCATGTCTATCTGCTGCTCGATTGCAATGGTGGAGGGCAAGGTGGAACGGAGCAGCTTCAGCGCTTCCTTGAACAGATATTGCAGTTGCAAGGGATTCTGTTCGTGGTCCCTGTGCCGGCTGAAGGTCAGGATCTGTTTGATAAGGTTGGCGGCGGATACCCCCGCGCTTTTAATGGCCGCGGCAAACTGGTGATGTTCTGATTGCGCGGGAAGCGCCAGGAGCAGCAGCCCGGCATAGCCGAGAATGGACTGGAGCAGATTATTGAAATCGTGGGCAATGCCGCCGGCCAGGGTGCCGATGGCCTCCATTTTTTGGGCCTGGCGAAGCTGGCCTTGCAGCCTCAGTCTTTCCTGCTCATCCTCCACCCGCTTCGAGATGTCAAGAAAGCTTTCCACCAGACAGACGCGGCCATTGAGTTCCATCTCCACAACGGATTTGAAAATCGGCAGCTCCCTGCCGCCGGCCTGCAGGAGCATCTGCCCCGAATTGTCAAGGCGTTGCCCCATATCCAGGACCGGACACTGTCCCCTGTCCGACGGGCAGATGGATCGATGGCATTCCCTCCCGATAAGCTTTGTGCGGGACAGGCCGATCAATTGCCTGGCGGCGGGGTTTGCATCCACGATCCTGCGGCTTTCCTTGTCGATGATGACAATGCCGGCCTGCACCGTTTCAAATATGGCCTGAAGCCTCATTGAGCTGGCTGCCAGGGCTTTTACCGTCTTGGCATGTTTTTTCTTGGTGCGCAGGGCCACGATGCCGAAGGAAAGGTCGTCCGCCAGTTCCGAAAGCAGTTCTATTTCATGCCGGTTGAAGGCATTGTTTTCCCCGGCGTAAAGATTCAGCGTCCCGATTATTTCCTGTTCCGCCTTCAAGGGGAGGGCGATCGAAGAAAGATAGCCGTGCTGTCTCGCTTTTTCCCGCCACACCGCATCTCCTGGACGGGGAAAGCAGCTGTCATGCAATACGGTCTGGCCGGTACGGATTGCGCTGCCGGCGGGTTCCTGGTCATGGTCATCCGTATCCGCCCAGCTGATCCGCAGTCCCTGCAGATAGCCCGCGTCTCTTCCCTCACTGGCCGCGACGGTGACGGACTTTTCCGCATCATGCCTGGCATATCCGACCCAGGCCAGTTCATATCCACCCACCTCCGTCAGGATATGACAGATTCTTGCCAACAATTCCTTCTCGCTGCCTGCCCGGATCATCGCCTGGTTGCACATGCTGAGGGTTTTGTAGGCCCTGTTTATTTTGGCGGTCTTTGCCGCGGCCTTTTGCGCCTCGGTGATGTCGGAAACCAGGGCATCGTATTCGACGAGTCTTCCCTTGCCGTCGTAATGGGGCACCACCGTGTTCCTGACCCAGCGGATGCCGCCGTTCTTGTGGATTATCCGATGCTCGAAGGGGGGGATCTCAGCCCCGGTCATGAGATTGTTGAGATGCTCCGAGACCAGATCCCGATCGTCCTCATGGATCATTTCAAACCAGAGAAAGGGGGTTTCCCGGTATTCGGCCGGGGTGTAGCCGGTTATGGCAAAACTGCAGATCGAGTGGACAGTCCTGCTGGGGCGTCCGTCTTCGATCATCACGGTATAGGTGTAGTCTGTCGCAGCCTCAAGGAGTTTTTGATAACGCGGAGACAAGTCTTCCCGCAAACAGGGAAGATTCTCCAGCGATATCTTCAACTCCGCGTTCCGGTCTATCATTGGGATGCTCTCCTTGTTCCGCCTTGGGGATCAGGCGCAGCAAAGCTTTCTCGGTAAAAGGACTGTGTCGCGCGGGGCTGCCGCCGCCATGATTCTCCCGGGAAAGATCAAGCCGCGGCCGAAGCAGCTTCCTCCGCCTGTGTTGCAGGGTCGGCAGCCGGGGTCGGATTCAGGTCAAGGCAGAGGCGCAGATCCTCCCCGCCATGGGAAAGAACCTTGTCGATATTCAGGATGACAAGAAATTTCTCCCCCTGTCTGCCCATGCCGTCGATGAAGTCGGTGTTGATGTTTGTTCCCATGCGCGGCACCTCTTCGATTTCCGAGGTCTGCAGGTCCAGGACCATCTGCACCGAGTCCGCCACGGTGCCCATCGCCACGGTCGCCTCGTCAATCGTGGTTTCCACGATCATCACGCAGGTGCTCTTTGTCTGAACGACAGGTTCCATGCCCAATCGGCAGCCCAGATCCAGCACCGGCACCACATTGCCGCGCAGGTTGATCACCCCGCTGATATACGAGGGCATCTGGGGAATCCTGGTCATGGTGGACACATCCAACACCTCGCGCACCTTGGCGATGTCGATGGCAAAATCCTCATCGCGGAGGGTGAAGGTCAGATACTGGTTGCTCTTGTTTTCATCGGGATTCAATGCGGTCATGACGTTCTCCTTTGCAGGTGGGGAAGCAACGTTTTTCCTATGCCGTGCTCAACCGTCTTAATACCTGACAAATTCGGCATCAGACGCTGTTTCCTGCAGGGCCACGCGAAAACCGGCATGGGGCTGAGATGGTTGGCTTATGCCCTTATCTTCATCCACAACCTGGTCGGCAAGGAATACCGCCCCGGTTTCCTGGAGTTTCGGCAATCCTTTTTTCACCGCCTTCAAGCGGGGGGCAGGCCGGGCTTCCGCTTGCGGACGGGACGCAGGCTTTCTCATGGTCGCGCCGCGATCCATCTTGAAAAATCCCGCGGTTTCCATGAGCTGTTCCCCCTGGCTGGACAATTCTTCGCTGGTGGCCGCCATCTCCTCGCTTGCCGCGGCATTCTGCTGGATCACCTGATCGAGCTGCTCAATGGCCCTGGCGTTTTGGGCGATGCCCTGGGCCTGCTCGCTGGCCGAAGCGTTGATCTCCGACACCAGCTCCGCTGTTTTCTGGATCTCCGGAACCATCTTTGCGATGAGCGTTCCGGCTTTTTCCGCGATCTCCACGCTGGAACCGGCCATGCTGCCGATATCCTTGGCCGCGCTCTGGCTTCTCTCCGCAAGTTTCCGCACCTCGGCCGCCACCACGGCAAAGCCCTTGCCGTGTTCTCCGGCCCGGGCCGCCTCGATGGCGGCGTTCAGGGCCAGCATGTTGGTCTGCCGGGAGATCTCCTCGATGATCAGGATATTTTCCGCGATATTCCGCATGGCGGCAACGGTTTCCACCATGGCCTCGCCGCCCTCCTTGGCGTCGGCGGCAACCTTGGTTGCGATTGCCGCGGTTTCCCTGGCGTTGTCGGCGGTGTGCGCCACCGTGCTGCTCATCTCTTCCATGGCGCTGGAGATTTCCTCCACCGAGGCGGCAGCCTGGGTTCCGCCCTGGCTCATGCTTGCGGCGGAAGAGCTTATCTGCCCGCTGCCCGTGGCAACCTGTTCCGCCGCCTCCTGACAATGGACGGCGAAATTGGTCAGGTTATCCACCATGGAATTCAAGTTGTTCTTGATCTCGTTGAAGTCGCCGTTGTAGTTGTCGGTGATCTTGGGCGGGATATCGCCCTTGCTGATCCGGTCCACATACTCGGCCGCCACGTTCAGGGGGCCGATCACCGCATCCAGGGTGTTGTTGACCCCCTCGACGATCTTCCGGAAATCGCCCTGGTGCTTGGAGGCATCGGCCCGGGTGGCGAGCCTGCCTTCCAATGCCGCGTTCACCAGCATGCCGGCGTCGGCAACCAGGCTGTTCACCGCGTCGATGCAGCCGTTGAGGTTGTTTTTGATCTCGTTGAAGTCACCGTTGTAGTTGTCGGTGATCCTTGGCGGGATATCGCCCTTGCTGATGCGGTCCACATATTCGGCCGCCACGTTCAGTGGGCCGATCACCGCATCCAGGGTGTTGTTTACCCCTTCCACGATCTTCCGAAAATCGCCCTGGTGCTTGGAGGCATCGGCCCGGGTGGCGAGGTTGCCGTCCACTGCGGCAACGCCGAGCATCTTGGCATCGGCGACAAGGGCATTGATCGCCTCAACCATCTTGTGCATGGCCACCTGAAGCATGCCGGTCTCATCATGGCCGCTGGTGTCCAGGATTACATCGGTGTTGCCTGCGGCAATCTTCTTGGCGGCCTCGGTGCAGGCGCTGACCGGCTTGGTGATGCTGCGGGTCACCATCCAGGCGATGATGGTGCCGATCAACAGGGCAACCAGGCTGATGCCCATGGCGATTTTCACCGCCATCCCTGCCGAAGCCACTGCTTCCTCGCCGGCCTTATTCATCATATCGCCCTGAAACTCGACGATGTCGTCGACCGCATCCAGATACGTGGTCTGCTCCTCGCGAAATTTCCCGAAGAGCAACGCGATTGCCGCCTCCTTCTTGTTGGCCTCCAAAAGGCCTGTCAGGGTTTTCAGCTGTTCGGTGTACCGCGCACGACTGTCCACGATGGCCTTCAGCTTCGCCTTGCCTGTGTCACTGCGCACGGTATTGCTCAGTTCCTCAAGATTTTTGGTCACCTTGTCACGAGCCTCCGAGACCCTGGTCAGCTCTTTATCCTGGATCGCCGCATCATTGGTGAGCAGCGCGTTTCGCACCGCCCGGGCCACGAGGTTGACCTGCCCCTTGATATCGTTGGCAAGCACGGTCTTTGGCCACTTGTCCTCGGTTACATTGCTGATATCGTTGCCCAGCGCATTGAGCTTGCTGATGGAGATGCCGCCGAGAATCAGCAACAGCGTCAGGATCACTCCAAACCCCAAGCCGAGCTTCATGCCTATTTTCATGTTCTTGAACATGGTGCGGACCCTCCCTTTCAGTGAAATGATGATATTGACGGATATGAACTCGCCCGGCAACCGCCCTGGCCACCTTTGTCAGGGCGGTGTTTTTCATGGATGATTCTTTTCAAACGGTATTGTGCTGTTTTTCGTTCCGGATCATCGCCCGGTTGCGCGCTGGGAATCAGGCGCAGCAAAGCTTCCTCGGCAGAAGGGCTGTGTCGCGCGGGGCTGCCGCCGCCATGATGTCCGGATTTTCCGATGGTTGCCAGGGGAGACATTTGTTGACTTGGTGCAGCAGTTCCCCGAGCAAAAAAGGCTTGGCCAGAAATCCGTCAGCCCCACAGGAAAAGGCCCTGCTGATCGTTTCATAGACTATGTCCCCGGAACAGAGGATCACCTTGGTTTGCGGGTGCAGGGCCTTGCAGATGGCGAGAACGGCAAAGCCGTCCATATCGTCCATGGGGATGTCGCAGAGAGCCAGATCAAAGCGGATCTGCTCCAAAAAAGAGAAAGCTTCTGTTCCGCTGTTCGCCGTGATCACCTTATATCCGTGTGCCCTAAGGTAACGGCTGACCATTTCCACCAGCAGGGATTCGTCGTCAACAACCAGGATATTCTTTTGCATCAGGCACCTCTTTTGTTGTCAATGAGGGTATGTGTCGGCAATCGGCCTTGGGGAAAATTCATGCGGCAACCGAAGCTCCTTCCAGTGCTTCTGTTGCAGGGTCCGAAGTCGGGGTCGGATTCAGGTCAAGGCAGAGGCGCAGATCCTCCCCGCCATGGGAAAGAACCTTGTCGATATTCAAAATGACAAGAAATTTCTCCCCCTGTCTGCCCATGCCGTCGATGAAGTCGGTGTTGATGTTTGTTCCCATGCGCGGCACCTCTTCGATTTCCGAGGTCTGCAGGTCCAGGACCATCTGCACCGAGTCCGCCACGGTGCCCATCGCCACGGTCGCCTCGTCAATCGTGGTTTCCACGATCATCACGCAGGTGCTCTTTGTCTGAACGACAGGTTCCATGCCCAATCGGCAGCCCAGATCCAGCACCGGCACCACATTGCCGCGCAGGTTGATCACCCCGCTGATATACGAGGGCATCTGGGGAATCCTGGTCATGGTGGACACATCCAACACCTCGCGCACCTTGGCGATGTCGATGGCAAAATCCTCATCGCGGAGGGTGAAGGTCAGATACTGGTTGCTCTTGTTTTCATCGGGATTCAATGCGGTCATGACGTTCTCCTTTGCAGGTGGGGAAGCAACGTTTTTCCTATGCCGTGCTCAACCGTCTTAATACCTGACAAATTCGGCATCAGACGCTGTTTCCTGCAGGGCCACGCGAAAACCGGCATGGGGCTGAGATGGTTGGCTTATGCCCTTATCTTCATCCACAACCTGGTCGGCAAGGAATACCGCCCCGGTTTCCTGGAGTTTCGGCAATCCTTTTTTCACCGCCTTCAAGCGGGGGGCAGGCCGGGCTTCCGCTTGCGGACGGGACGCAGGCTTTCTCATGGTCGCGCCGCGATCCATCTTGAAAAATCCCGCGGTTTCCATGAGCTGTTCCCCCTGGCTGGACAATTCTTCGCTGGTGGCCGCCATCTCCTCGCTTGCCGCGGCATTCTGCTGGATCACCTGATCGAGCTGCTCAATGGCCCTGGCGTTTTGGGCGATGCCCTGGGCCTGCTCGCTGGCCGAAGCGTTGATCTCCGACACCAGCTCCGCTGTTTTCTGGATCTCCGGAACCATCTTTGCGATGAGCGTTCCGGCTTTTTCCGCGATCTCCACGCTGGAACCGGCCATGCTGCCGATATCCTTGGCCGCGCTCTGGCTTCTCTCCGCAAGTTTCCGCACCTCGGCCGCCACCACGGCAAAGCCCTTGCCGTGTTCTCCGGCCCGGGCCGCCTCGATGGCGGCGTTCAGGGCCAGCATGTTGGTCTGCCGGGAGATCTCCTCGATGATCAGGATATTTTCCGCGATATTCCGCATGGCGGCAACGGTTTCCACCATGGCCTCGCCGCCCTCCTTGGCGTCGGCGGCAACCTTGGTTGCGATTGCCGCGGTTTCCCGGGCGTTGTCGGCGGTGTGCGCCACCGTGCTGCTCATCTCTTCCATGGCGCTGGAGATTTCCTCCACCGAGGCGGCAGCCTGGGTTCCGCCCTGGCTCATGCTCGCGGCGGAAGCGCTTATCTGCCCGCTGCCAGCGGCAACCTGTTCCGCCGCCTCCTGGCAATGGACGGCGAAATTGGTCAGGTTATCCACCATGGAATTCAGGTTGTTCCTGATCTCGTTGAAGTCGCCGTTGTAGTTGTCGGTGATCTTGGGCGGGATATCGCCCTTGCTGATCCGGTCCACGTACTCGGCCGCCACGTTCAGGGGGCCGATCACCGCGTCGAGGGTGTCGTTGACCCCCTCGACGATCTTCCGGAAGTCGCCCTGGTGCTTGGAGGCATCGGCCCGGGTGGCGAGGCTGCCGTCCACCGCCGCCTTGGAGAGCAGGTTGGCGTCCGAGACCAGGGCATTGACCGCCTGGACGCAGATGTTGTAGGAGTCGGCAATGGTCTGGAAGGTGTTGCGGACCGTGGCCGTGTCGGCGTCTCCCTCGGCGGGGGTGATGGTGTTGGTGGTATCTCCGAGGGAGAGTTTTGTCAGGCTGTTGACCACCTTTTCCGTTTCTGCGTTCTGGTAATCGGCAACCTTCCGCGCCAAGCGGGCGGCCTTTTTGATCGCGGTCTGGTCGGAAACCACCTCAAAGGCGCCGATGACCTTGCCTGCCTCGTCACGGAGCGGGGTGCCGCTGTAAGCGATATCCAAATCCACGCCGGCAACCGGATGGGCGTCGGTTTCGCCGTCGGCAACGCGCCCGTCCCTGATCGCCTGGCCACAGGCGCATCTGTCCGTCTTGCAATCCGAGGTCTTGAAATGATCGTAGCACTTGCTGCCGATCAGCTGGGCCTGGGTCTTGCCGCCTGCCTTGGCGCCCAGTTCATTCATGTACTGAATGGTGAAGTCGTTGTCGATGATCATTGCCGGGGCCGGCATGACATCCAGCAAGCCGACCAACCGGGAGATGGTGTTATTGACCCCCTCCATGATCTTATGGAAATCCCCCTGGTGCTTGGAGGCGTCGGCCCGGGTGGCGAGCCTGCCTGCCACTGCCGCCTGGGAGAGCATCGAGGCGTCGGCAACCAGGCTGTTCACCGCGTCGATGCAGCCGTTGAGGTTGTTTTTGATCTCGTTGAAATCGCCGTTGTAGTTGTCGGTGATCTTGGGTGGAATGTCGCCCTTGCTGATGCGGTCCACATATTCGCCGGCCACGTTCAAGGGGCCGATGACCGCATCCAGGGTCTGGTTGACCCCTTCCACGATCCCGCGGAACTCGAAGTTGATCTTCTCCACGTCGCCGCGGGTGGCCAATTGCCCCTTTACCGCCGCCTCGGTCAGGCGGCTGGACTCGTCAAGCAGCGACTTGAGGATGGCGCCGATGTTGCCCTTGAGATAAAAACCGATGGCCAGAGCCAGCCCGATCACCGTAATGACAACGGCGATCATGCTCTTTTTGATCAGGCCGGACCGGGCCTCGGCCGCCAGGGCGGCATCTTCCGCGACTTTTTGATTGATATCCACAATCTTGTGCAGCAGGTTTTCGGCACTACGGAAGGTGACCCCGGAAACATCCAGTGCGTGGTGGCTCAGTTGTTTGTAGGCCGCGCTTTCGTTCCCGGCGCGGTAAGCCTGGCTCAGGCGGATGGTTTCCAGGGCGTCTTTTTTCCATGCCCCCCAGGCCGGGACGAACTCTTTCCAGAGCGCCGCTTCTTCCGTGGTCTGGGGGAGCGGTTCATATATTTTCCAGGCTTGCTCCGCCTTTGCCAGTTCGTCGGTAATGTGCTTATACTCACGCTCGGCTCTGGCCATCGGCAGATCGGGAGTGTTCAAGGTCCGCTCCGCCGCCTTGACCGCGGTCTGTGCCTGTTGGATGATCAGCAGGTTCTGGATACTCGGCAGACGAACCACGGAGATCTCCTCCTGAAATTCCATGAGCTGGTTGATGCCGTAGTAGCCGAAGATGCCCATGGCTGCGGAAATAACGGTTACCAGACAGAAGCCGGAGATGATTTTTTGTCCTAGTCTCATGGTCTTGAACATGGCGGATACCCTCTCTTTTTAGTGAAAGCAGCAGCAGGCCGTGGCGAGCGTGAAGTCGCACCACAACGGTCCACGATACTTTCTTAGGACTCTGTCTTTTTGTAGACTTGGGCGTCAGGCACCACCTGGGTGAACAGACCGGCCACCTCACCGGGCAGCTTTTGGGTGTTCTCCGTGGTCAGATATCCACCAGGCGCCAAGGCCCGGTGAAACATTTTGAACACCTCCACCCGTTCCTTGGGTTGAAAATGGAGGAGCACGTTCTTGCAGACCACCAGGCAGTAGTCATTCTCCGCAGGCGTGAGCGAGAGCAGATCATGGTAGCGGAACCGCACCCGGCTGCGCAGCTCATCCCGCACCCGGTAATGCCCCGGTTTTGCGGCAGGCTCGAAATATTTGCCCAGCAGGTTCGCAGGCGTACGCTTCAGCTCATCGCCGTGATAGATCGCCTCGCTGACCACCTCGCCGAAGCGGTTGGCGCTGTCATGGTCGGTGGCATCGATCCGCACGTTCTTGAAACCGAAGCGGTTCATCCGTTCGGCCAGAATCATGGCCAGGGTATATGTTTCCTGTCCCAGAGCGCAGCCCGCATCCCAGATCTTGATTTTGCTCCTGCCGCTGGCGTAGGGGATCATCTGGTCGACTGCGTGCTCCAGGGTGGGCTGATCGCGCATGAAGAAGGTGAAAGCCATGGCAACGCTCCTTATAATCGGCCCACGGCCGCCTGATGACCTAACGGGGCAACCGTCCGCTGTGTTGCCGGGTCGACCGATATTCCCCGGCAGGCCTTGATCACCTGCTGCATCCGATTCCGATAACATGCCTCATGGGTTTTGCGGACATTCTCCCGGCAGCTGGGGTGGCCGGCCATCTGCTCGGCCAGTTGGAATTTCAGCTCCAGGCTGCGCAGCTTGCGGATATCGAGGAAGGGGCAATCCTGGGTTGCCTCGCGAAAGGGGCATTTGATGAACAACCCGAAAAGGCGCATGGTAAGGAGATACTGCTGGTTGCCGGAGTGCATTGGTCATCCTCCCCGAAAGTGGCTTCTGCTTGATCTTGTGTTTTTTTGTTGGATACTTGGGTGCTTGGTTCGGTGATGTTTTGATTGTAGAGAAAGACGGAAGAAAAAATATATACGAGGAGATACGTATTCGTACCGAGGGGGATTGCGCAGGAATGATACGCGTCGGGAGGGGGAGTGATTTTAACTCCCTGTCTTTTCGGGTATCCGGTTTCCTGTCACACCTTGACAGCATATTTTTTTTCATCGATACTTTTTTACAGGTGTTTCCGGAAATGTTGTCACGGTTTCCCATTCGGATACATGAGGATGTCCATGGTTGGAAAGGCGACCTACGCGGAGCTGGAAAAACGGGTTAAGGAGCTGGAAGATCGTTGTTCCCTGCTCTCCGTGAACATGGATTCGTTTTTCGTGGAGGCGCCGGCCGGGCTTGCCCTGTTCGACAGGGAATGCCGGTATGTCGGAATCAACGAGACCCTTGCCGAAGTCAGCGGGCGCAGCGTTGCGGATCACCTCGGCAGGCAACCCCGTGAGTTGCTGCCTGTCTCCGCTGCCGCGGAAATCGAAGAGGGCCTCAAGCGGGTATTGGCAACCGGCAAGGCGGCCTGCAACAGAGAGATCAGCACCGAACTGCCCGGGGTGCCGGGAGGGCTGCGTCACTGGCTGCATTCCCAATTTCCCGTCCATGATTGCCAGGGGGATATTGTCGGGGCGGGAGTGATTGCGGTCGAAATAACCGAGGTCAAACGGTTGCAGGCCGAGTTGTTTCAGAAGGAACTTTTTTTGCAGCTGCTGTTCAAAAACCTTCCTCAGAAGATTTTTGTGAAGAATGTCGAGTCGACCTATCTGTACTGCAATGAAAATTTTGCCCGGGATATGGGAATCCCCCCTGACGGGATAGTCGGCAAGAGGGATACGGACTTCTTTCCCAACGATCTTGCGGAAAAATACCGGGCGGACGACCGGCGGGTCATGACTTCCGGCAGGACAGAGGAAACAGAGGAGATGTATCCTGTCGGGGGAGAAGAACGGACTGTGCACATGGTCAAAGCCCCGATTGTCTCCGGGGAAGGAGGATCGGTCGGCCTGGTCGGAATTTTTCACGACATCACGGCCCGCAAGCAGGCTGAGACGGCGCTGGCGAAATACCAGACCGGATTGGAACGATTGATCGCAGAGCGGACTATCGACCTGCAGTCAACCAATACAATGCTGCTGGATGCCATTGCCCGCGGCCAGGATCTCCAGGAAGAATTATCCCTGAGCGAAAGAAGATACCGGGAGGTTGTCGAGGGAACCGAAGACTTGATCACCCAGGTGGATCCGCAAGGCAGGTTGCTCTTTGTCAATCATGCCGCTCAGAAAATCTTCGGCTTGGAACCGGAGGAATGTCTCGGCCTCTCGGCCTTCGACTTCGTGCATCCGCAAGACCGCGCGGAGACGCAAATGGCTTTTTACGACTGGCTGAGGGAGCGCCGGGAAGTCGTCGTGTGGGGCAACCGCCAGTTGGACCGGAACGGTCGGGAGCATTTTCTTCACTGGAAATGCAATTGTCACTATGATCCAAGCGGTAAACCCCTTCATGTCAACAGTATCGGCCGCGACGTGACCGAGCTGCAGAAGGCGCAGGATGCACTGCGGCAGGCCTGCGACGAGCAGGAAAAGATGATTGCCGAGCAGACCAGGGAGTTGGAGGAGAAGGTTGCCGAACTGCTGGAGGCCCTTGAAAAACAAAGGGAAACGGACGCGGAACTCCGCGAGAGCGAGGAACGGTTCCGGCAGATAGCAGGGAACATCAACAGCGTTTTCTGGATACTTGATATGCCTGCCGAGCAGATCCTGTACGTCAGTCCGGCCTATGAAACGATCTGGGGCAGATCCTGCGAAAGTCTCTACCTGGAGCCTGATTCCTGGTTGGATGCCGTGCATCCCGAGGATCGCGATTGGGTTTATGCAAAACATCCTCCTCGAAAAGCCCGGGAGCAAGGGCTTGAGTTCCGGATTATCCGGACGGACGGATCCATCCGCTGGATTCGCGCCAAGGTGTTTATGGCCTGCGATCAGACCGGCAGAAAATACCGCAAGGTCGGGATTGCCGACGACATCACGACCTATATGGAAATCCTCGACAGATTGCGGGAGTCGGAATCCCGGTATCGCACGTTTTTTGAGACCAGCACCGACGGGGTCAGCATCTACGAATTGCCCAACGTGGAAAGGGGGAAAAAACTTGTCGACTGCAATGCGAGCTATATGAGATTGGCAGGGCGGGAGAGAGCCGAACTTCTTGATTGTACCGATATCAGAACCCTTAAGAATTTTATTAATAAACAAACCGGCAATGAAAGGCGCAGCCCCTCTTTGGACATAATTCGCGAATATGGCCGCTGCGCCGGACTGTATTCCTGGGTGCGGCAGGACGGCCGGACAAATTTCATCGAGTGCCGGGGAAACCGGCTCACCATCAATGGCGCGGAGCTCATGCACTGCGTGCACCGCGACATAACGCAGATGAAGCTCGCGGAAGAAAAAATCCGGCATCTTTCCCGGCGGATAATCAACTCGACGGAAGAAGAACAAAAGCGAATCGCCCGGGATCTGCACGATGAGTTCGGCCAGAAACTGCTCTCCATGCGTCACAAGGTCGACATCCTCCAGAAAAAACTCGTTTCCGCCGGAAAGCCGGACTTGCCCGAGCTTACGGAAATCGACGGCTTGATCAATACGATAGGATCTGTTGTCCGCAGCACCACGAACAGGCTCAGGCCGGATCTGCTCGACACCTTGGGTTTTCTGCCGGCCCTCAAATGGGGGATGCGGAATTTTGCCGAGTGCTACCCCTTGATCCGAACCTCCATGGAAATTGTCGGGGCAGAGAAAAAAATAATGCCCGAATATGAAATCGCCCTGTATCGGATATTTCAGGAGGGATTGACCAACATCGGCAAACATGCCGGGGCGAAAGCCGTCACGGCCCGGATGATCTTCAGTTATCCCTCTCTCATCCTCACTCTTGCCGACGACGGCCGGGGTTTTGATCAGGATCCCCTGTCCGGCTTTCCCCTGAAAGCCCGGGCCGGTCTTGGCTTGCGCAGCATGCAGGAAAGGATGCTGGCGATCGGCGGAACCCTCACCCTCCGTTCTCGCCGGGGCCAGGGAATGGTGATCCGGGCGGAAGTGAGTCAGCCGACCCTCGGGCAGGAGACTCCTCTCTTTTTTCATGATGAGCACACGCATGCGGAGCTGGACCATGAATGGTAAATTTAAAGTATTGGTGGCCGATGATCATGCCATTGTCCGTGAGGGAATGTGTCAGCTTCTTTCGGAGCATCCGGCGATGGATTTGGTCGGCCAGGCCGTGGACGGCCAGGATGTCGTGCATAAAGCCAAACAGTTGAAGCCCGCGGTTATCCTGTTGGATATTGCCATGCCCGGTTTGAACGGACTTGATGCCTTGGCCTTGCTCGAGGAGGTGGCGCCGGAGACAAGGGTGGTGATTCTCTCCATGTACGACAAGGAGGCCTATGTTCATCGGGCGCTGTGCGCGGGCGCCAGGGGATATGTTTTAAAAACCGACTCGGGCAGGGAGGTGGTCGAGGCCATTCTCAAGGTCGCTTCCGGCCAATATTATCTGAGCGCCAAGCTCAATGCCGAGGTGATCAAAAAATACCTCAATCCCATGGCGGAGAAAAAATCCGCCAGTTCCGGCTATGACTGCCTGACCGAACGGGAACAGCAGATTTTTCGCCTCATGGTCGAAGGGCATCCCACAAAGGGCATGGCCCAGATGCTGTACCTGAGTCCGAGAACCGTGGAAAAACACCGGTCCAATATCGTCAAAAAACTCAATATTCATGATCCCATGGCCATGGTGCGTTATGCGGTGAAGATCGGCGTTGTCGACCCGGAACTTTGGGTATGATCTTTTTGGGCTACGGATCGCTCCGTCAGAAATCGATCTGAAAGCTGTACACGTCTTCCTCCAGGTTGCTTTTTACCGTGAAACCGCAATGGAGGAAGATGGCCTGCATGCGTTTGTTGTCCCTGAGCACCTCGGCGGAAAAACCGGCAATGCCGTTTCTTTTGGCGATGGTGACCAGATGCTTGAAAAGGAAGGAACCGATCCGTTTGTTCTGCCATTCGTCGCGGACGATAAAGGCCACCTCGGCCCGGTTGGTTTTCTCATCCAGGTAGTAGCGGCCCATGGCGATGATCTCCTCGCCGTGCGCCTCGGGCACGGTGCCGACAATGGCCGCGTCCTTGCGGTGGTCTATGTAGACGAAGTTCTGGATCTGTTTGTGGCCGAAGCGCTGGCTATGGGTCATGAACCGGTAGTACAGGGTTTCCTGGGATAACGCGTAGAGGATGTCCCGCATCCGGGGCTCATCGGTGAGATGCACCGGCCGGAAATTGATCTGGGTGCCGTCTTCGAGCAGCATGGTGGTGTTCATCTCCTGGGAGGCGATCATGAATTTGCCTTCCACGTCGCCGAGATCCTGGCGGAGATACTTGGCCTCGATGGCCTCCTTGAACAGCTG
>JAJZPC010000036.1 GCA_021811385.1 Deltaproteobacteria bacterium
AGGAAATGCAGGGCGACATGTTTGCCGTTTGCAAGAGTGGGCGGATCATCTTCGATGAGCTGGGGCAAGCATTCCGGGTGTGAAAGCAGGGTTGAAATTTTTTCGTGGCTATCCTCGCTGAAAAGCGTCGTAAGGTTTACCGCCAGCAGCTTTTCCTCGGCAAGGTTGCACAGATTCAGGGCGGCCAGATTGACAAAGATTATGGTGCCCTCCGGGGTCAGTTCGAAAACCGCCTCGGACATGTTGTTGATAATGGCTTCAAAATGATTTTTTGAGGAAAGCAGCTCTCTGGTAATGGACCGGTGCTGGATCTCTTCAAGATTTGCCACAGGCTCAAGAGTGGCCTGGGATTTGTCCGCAAGATGGTGGATCATCGAAAGAACGTGTTTCTGGATGGATTTGATCGACCCTTTGGCGATGCAGGCATTGGCCCCGAACTTTTTGTAATCGATGTCATCCTCCGCGGCAATGGCGGAAAGGATGACGATGAAAAGGTCGGTGAATCTGGGGATGTTGCGGATAATCCGGCAGAGTTTGTCGCCGCCGATGTTGGGCATGACCAGGTCGACAAAGACGATGTCCGGCGTGTAGACCTCCAGCACGCTGAGGGCCGCCAGGCCATCGCTGGCCGTCATCACCTCGTGGCCTTCCTTTTCCAGAAAATTGGCCAGGAGTTTCAGGATCATCGGGTGGTTGTCCACCACGAGAATTTTTAAGGTCATGCCCCCCCCCTGCCCGAGCGGTTTCAACGGCAACTCTCTATTTTGTATGTGGAAGCGGCCCGACTGTCAACTGGTATCGTCCGTTGGTCAGCCGATGATCCAGATCGCCACCTTTTCGGCCATGAGCAGTACCCGGTCGGACACTCCCCGGAAGATGCCCTTGCTGACCTCTTCTCCGCGGCGCCCCATGACAATGGTGCCGAAATCATCGATCAGGGCCTGGCGAAGAATCTGCCGGCTGGGATCGATGCCCATGAAGGTTTCCAGCCAAAATATCCGCTCCTCCGGGAAGCCGCTGTCAATGAGGATTTGTTTGGGGGCATGGAAAAGGCTGTCCTCCCTGCGCAGGTGCTCTTCGCACCACTCCTCGCCCCAAACGGCATAGAAATTCTTGGGCTCGATCCTGGGATGGCTGCCCAGCAATGCCTTGGAGTAAAAAAGGGTCACCTCGGCGCAGGGGTTATCGGCAATGATAAAGCCCAGGTGGTCGATGGCCTTCAGGGAATGGCTGGTGCCATCCACCGGCACCAGGAATTTGCAGGAGTTGACCTGGCCGTCGATGATCCACAGGGGAACATCATGGCATTTTTCCAGAATGGTTGCCGAAACACTGCCCATAATCATCTCTTCCAGCTTGCCGATGCCGCGGCGGCCGATGAGCAGGGCGTCGTATTTCCCTTGCCGCGCCTCATGGATGATGTCCTGGGCCACGCTTCGCTGGGAGAGGTGGACGGAGGTCTGGATTTGTTCGTCGGCAATGCCAAGCCGCTTCAGGGTGTCCGTGGCCTGGAGCATATAGTTTTTCTGGGAAGCCAGCAGCTTACGGGTGGCCGGGCTTACGGTGTTGAGCAGTTCCGCTTCTGTCAGCCAGTCTTTGGCGGCTGAACCGGCGCTGCTTGCCGGAACAATGGAGAGAAGATGGAAATGGACCTCCGGGAGGTGGTGGAAAAGCTGGCCGAGGTAGCGGAGGGAGTTGGTGCTGTATGGCGAGCCGTCAACGGCAATAAGGATCTTTTTCAGCATGTTTGGCCTCCTTGTGCCATGGTCCTGATTAAATGGTATCAAACATGGCTGACAGAGGCAATCTTATCATTGTTAAGAAAAGGGGAGTTTTCTTTAGTCAAGATCGTTGTGGTAGCTGCACGGAGCGCCGAGATAATTTTTTAAGGTGACGGTCTTGCCCAGGGAGGTGAGATAGCCGGGGGTAAGCGGGATCTTGCCCTCACCGCCCGGCGCGTCAATGGCGAAGGTCGGCACGGCCAGGCCGGAGGTGTGGCCGATCAGGGATTGCATGATCCCAAGACCCGTCTCCACCCTGGTTCTGAAGTGGTTGGTGCCCCGGGTCATGTCCGCCTGGAAAAGGTAATACGGTTTTACCCGGATCATGAGCAGCTTGTGCATGAGCTCGGTGATGGTTGCGGCGTTGTCGTTGACGCCCCGGAGCAAAACGGTCTGGTTGCCCAGGGGGATTCCGGCCCCGGCCAGACGGGCGCACGCCTTGCTTGCCTCGGGGGTTATCTCGTCGGGGTGGTTGAAATGGGTATTGATGTAGAGCGGATGATACCGTTTGAGAATGGCTGTCAGCCGGGTGGTGATCCGCATGGGCAGGGTGCAGGGAACCCGGCTGCCGATGCGGATGATCTGGACCGAGGGGATGGCCCGCAGGTTGTCCAGGAGCCAGGCCAGGGTTTCGTCGCTCAAAAGCAGCGGATCCCCACCGGAAATGAGGACGTCGCGGATCTGTTTGTTTTTGCGCAGATAGGCAAAGGCGTCCTCCATGGTTTCCCGGCTGACCAGCATGCGGCTGGTGCCCACCTTCCTTTTTCTGGTGCAGAAACGGCAGTACATGGCGCATTGGCCGGCCACCAGAAACAGAACCCGGTCCGGATAGGTGTGGACCAGGTTCTCCACCGGCGAGCGGTTTTCCTCGTCCAGGGGATCGGTAAGGCAGATGCTGTCCTCAAGCTCCAGCGGATCGGGCACGGCCTGCCGCCAGAGGGGATCACCCGGGGATTTGATCAGGCCCAGATAGTAGGGGTTGATCCGCATGGGAAACTGTTCGCTCACGGTGTTCAAGGCCGAGAAATCGAAGTCAAAATATCGGCCCAGCTGTTCCGGGGTGGTTATGCTGCGGGCCAGCAGGTTTTTCCAGTGTGTCATCATTAAAAACCCGGTAAAAAGAGAAGAAGAAAGGGTGAACCAAAGCTTACCCAAGATCGGGTGGGGCCGCAATGGGCCTTTACCGCAAAGATGGGGCCGGTTCAAGATATTTTGCTCACGCGTTCAGAGTCTGTCCGCTTCCCAAGAATGAACCGGATAAAAGTACTGGTCAGGATGGAGGGGGAAATGGTAAGAAATGGAGCTGGTCTTGCCGCCGAAGACGGCGGCCATGGTTTTAGACCGTAACGCATTCAAAGCTCAGCCCAGAGAGTGCATCCATGCCGCAACAAAGCTTTCGTTTTCAGTACGATCCCTATGGCAACACCAAGGTGATCGAGGTATTCACCCGCTGGCTCGGGGTCTATGACAACCAGTTCACCAACAAGGGGACCGCCTTCACCAGGGAGGAGCGGGAACAACTCCAGCTGGAAGGAACCCTGCCGCCCAGCGTCCGCACCCTGGAGCAACAGGTGGACAACTGCCTGGAGTCGCTTGCGCGGACAACCGGCGATCTGGAGAAATTTGTCTATCTTCGCTCCCTCTATGACCGGAATGTGACCCTGGCCCATGCCGTTATCGCCAGCGACATCGAGCGCTTCATGCGGATCATCTATACGCCCACGGTGGGCGAGGCCTGCCGCCAGTATTCCTCCATGTTCCGCAGGGCAAACGGGTTGCATTTTTTCCCCGGCAATATCGACCGGGCCGAGGAAATTCTGGGCCGCTTCAAAACCAGGCAGATCCGGGTGGCTGTTGTCACCGACAATCAGGGCATTCTGGGTATCGGCGATCAGGGGGTGGGCGGGATTTCCATCTGTCTCGGCAAGCTCATGCTCTACACCCAGGGAGTCGGAATCGCGCCCTGGCATTGTCTGCCCATCTCCCTTGATGTGGGGACGGACAACGCCGCGCTCTTGAACGACCCTAACTATCTCGGTTGGTGGCATCCCCGCTTGGTCGGCGAGGAGTATCTTGACTTTGTCCGGCGTTTTGCCAAGGCGTTCAAGGCGGTGTTCCCCCATGCCCTCTGCCAGTGGGAGGATTTCTCCAAGCAGAAGGCCTTTGCCATCCGCGATACGTATCTGCATGACCTTGTCTCGTTCAATGACGATATCCAGGGCACCGGGGCCGTGACCCTGGCGGCCTTGCTCAGCGCCATGAAGATCAAGAAAGAGCCTCTTGTCAAGCAGGTGTATCTGATCTATGGCGCGGGCGCGGGCGGAGTCGGTGTCGCCGAACAGCTCGAGACAGCGCTTGTCGAGGCCGGGCTTGGTCTGGAAGAGGCGAGGGCGAGGATCTTCACCGTGGACAGTAAGGGGCTGGTGACCACCGAGCGTGAGCTTGAGCCATACAAACAGAAATTTGCCAAGGATCCGGCCGCCTTGGACTGGTATGGCGCGAAAACGGACGGCAGCCTGTTGAACGTGATCCAAAAGGCTCGGGTAACGGTGTTGATCGGCACCTCGGGCCAGTCCGGCGCTTTCAGCAGGTATATTGTTCAGGCCATGCAGGGCAACACCCGGCGGCCTGTCATTCTGCCGCTCAGCAATCCCACCGCCCAGGCCGAGGCGCATCCCGCCGACATCCATAAATGGACCTCAGGCAGCGCCTTGGTCGCCACGGGTAGCCCCTTTGAGCCGGTGATTGCCGGCGGGCTGCCGGTCAGGGTGGGGCAGTGCAACAATGTTTTTATCTTTCCTGGGGTGGGGTTGGGAGTCATGGCCTCGGGAGCCCAGGAGGTGCTGCCCCAGTTTTTCAGCGCCGCGGCCCAGGCGGTGGCCGGGCAGGTGTCGGCCGCGGATCTCAAAAAGGGTATCCTTCTTCCCCCGGTGGCCAAGCTGCGCGAGGTGAGTCTGGCCGTGGCCTCAGCCGTGGGCGAATCGGCGATCAGTCGAGGGGTGGCCAAACCCTGCGTGTACAGCACCTATCAGCATGATTACAAGCGGGAGCGGTTGCAGCGCCTGGTGGAGATGATGGGCTGGCAGCCCCGCTATCTGCCGATTGTGCCCCGGTGATTGCGGCAAGAGATCAGCGGAGCCCTTTTTCCTTCCAGAACCGAATGGCGCCCGGGTGCATGGGGATGATCACGTCCCTGACGCCGGAGCGCCGGGTCATGCCTTTCAGGGCGGGGTTATTTTTTTTCAGGTAGCGCAGTCCTTTTTTGTCGTAGAGGGTGGAAAGCAGCCGGTAAACCACCTCGTCCGGAACCTCGGCGCCGGCCACCAGGAGGGTGGAATCCTGGAAGGACCGGGTGCTGTGGTTTATTCCCCGGTAGGTTCCCGCAGGTATGGTGCGGGCGGTGAAGTAGGGATATTTTTTGTAGAAGCCGCTGGCCCTGGCTTCGGCATCGAGATTGAGAAGGTCGATCTTGCCGGTTCGGGCGGCCATGGTGATGGCGCTGTTCGGAAAACCGGTAAACAGCCAGAAGGCGTCGAGCTGTTTGTTGGCAAAGGCCAGGGCCACCTCGTTGTAGCCGATATGGCTGGGGATGATGGTGTCCCAGACCCCCAGATGTTTGAAGAAAAGCTCGCAGTTGGCAAAGGCGCCTGAGCCCGGGCTGCCGACTCCCACCCTTTTCCCCTTGAGATCCTTAACGCTGCGTATGCCGGAACCTCTGCGGACAACGAGCTGGGCTGGGGCGCCGTAGAGGGAGGCCACGGCCAGGGCCTTGTCATAGGTATTGCTGTCGTCGTGCAGCAGGCCGTTGCGGCCAAGGTAGGCATGACCGGAGTAGACCAGGCCGAAGTCGGCTTGGCCGGCATGGATTTCGCGCAGGTTTTCCAGGGAGCCTGCGGATGGCTGGGGTGTGAGGCTCAAGGGCGAGAGGGCCTTGACTCCCGGGTATGCCGCCACAGCGTCGGCCACCTCCTGGAAGGTGCCTCCGGCCGGTCCGCCCCGGAATATCAGGGTTTTCTCAAGGGCCAGGGCATTGGGGACAGGGGCAAAAGCCAGGATCAGGCTCGTACAGACGATCAGCGCGAGGCGAGAAAATTTTTCTGCCATGGTAAGTTCTCTGTTGAGAGGGGAAACGGCTCGGGAAAGCCGGTCTGGGCGTGCTTTGGAGCGAGTTTCGCCGCTGCGCGCCGGTTCTGTTATCCTGTGAAAAATAGTACAGCTCTTTTCCGGTCGATGCAATATCGTTGACCGGCATCTTCGCCTTGGTTGGACTGCTGCCCGGCAGCGGTTGATTTATTCCGTTGGAAAAGGATTGGGAGAGATATGAGTATTTTTGAGATTGCGATGCTGGTTTGCTTTGGCGCGGCCTGGCCTTTTTCCCTTGTCCGCTCTTACCGCTCCCGGACCAATGCAGGTAAAAGCCTTTTTTTTCTGGGGGTGGTGCTTCTTGGGTATGTTTCCGGCATCCTGCACAAGATATTTTTCAGCCCCGATCCGGTGATCGGTTTGTATATCCTGAACGGAACCATGGTGGCCGGAGATATTTGCCTCTACCTCCGCAATCGAAAATTCGACCGTCTCGGGGGCTGATCGATCTGAGGAGGCAGGAGACAAGGCGGTCAGGGTTTTCTGTTTTTGCTTCCGCAGTTACAGCTCCAGCTGAACGCCGACCTCGATGACCTGATCCGAGGGGATGTCGAAAAACGCCGCGGCATCCATGGCGTTGCGCGCCAGAAAGAGGAAAAGATGGGAGCGCCAGCGCCACATTTGGGGTTGTTCCCCGATGGAAAGTTTTTCCCTTCCCAGAAAAAAGCTGGCCTCTTTCATATCCAGGTTCACGCCCTTGCTGCGGGACAGGGCGAAAATGGTGTCAATCTTCGGTTCTTCCATGAAGCCGTAGTGGGCAATGATGCGGTAAAGGCCCGCTCCCAGTTTTTCAGCCTCGATCTTCTCGAAATTCGGCACCCTGGGGATTTCCTCGGTGCGGATATTCAGAAAAACCACCTCGGAATGCAGGATCTTGTTGTGCTTCATGTTGTGCATCAGCGCGGCGGGCACGATATCGTGGCCCCGGGTCAGGAACACGGCCTGGCCGTTGATCCGCTGCGGGGGGTTGTCCGCCAGCATCTTCTTGAATTCCTCCAGCCTCGGAGTCAGGCTCCGCATCTTGTTGCCAAGGATTTCCCGGCCCTGTTCCCAGGTCAACATGATGAGGAAGAAGAACCCGCCAATGGCCAGGGCGAACCAGGCGCCATGGAAGATTTTGCTCATGTTCGCCCCGAAAAAGGGAAGATCAACCACAAAGAAAAGGGCGGTGAGCAGGCCGGCGGCCAGCCGGTTCCAACCCCAGCGCTTGCTGGCCACCACAAAAAAGAGGGTGGTGGTGATCAGCATGGTGGCGCTCACTGCCACGCCATAGGCGGCGGCCAGTTTGCTTGACGATTGAAAGCCCAGGACCAGGCCGATGGTGCAGAGCATCAGGGCCCAGTTCACCGGCCCCACGTAAATTTGGCCGATGTGGGAGGATGAGGTATGGGTGATGCGCAGCCGGGGGAGGTATCCCAGTTGGATCGCTTGACGGGTAAGGGAAAAGGAGCCGGTGATCACGGCCTGGGAGGCGATGATGGTGGCGCAGGTGGCCAGAAGCACCATGGGGATCATGGCCCAGTCCGGGACCAGGGCGTAGAACGGGTGATACGCCTCTTCCGGCCGGACGAGCAGGAGAGCGCCCTGGCCGAAATAGTTCAGAGCCAGCGCTGGGAAGGCGACCAGAAACCAGACCAGCTGGATGGGCTGTTTGCCGAAGTGACCCATGTCGGCATAGATTGCCTCGGCTCCGGTAACCGCCAGAAAAACAGCGCCCAAGACGATGAAGCCGTGGAGCCTGTTTTCGATCAGAAAGCTGATGCCGTGCCAGGGAAAAACAGCGGCCAGAACCCCGGGGTAGTTGATGATCTGGGCAATGCCCAGGGCGGCAAGGGTGCAGAACCAGAGGAGCATGATCGGCCCGAAGAGGCGGCCCACCCTGGCGGTGCCGCTCTTTTGCAGCAGAAACAGTCCCCCCAGGATAATAATGGTGGCGGGGATGATATAGGACTCCAGCACCGGGGTGATGTTTTTTACCCCTTCCACGGCGCTCAGCACCGAGATGGCCGGGGTGATCATGCCGTCGCCGTACATCAGGCAGGCGGCAAAGAGGCCGATTCCCACCAGAGCCCATTGGGGGGTGCGTGGTTTGACGTTCTTGGGTTTGATCAGGGCGGTCAGGGCCAGAACCCCGCCTTCGCCTTCGTTGTCCGCCCGGAGGATGAATCCGAGGTATTTGACGCTGACGATAAGCAGCAGGGCCCAGAAGATGAGGGACAATACGCCGAGCACGTTGTCCGGGGAGGCCGTGATGGCATACTCGCCGTGAAAACATTCCCGCATGGCGTACAGCGGGCTGGTGCCGATGTCGCCAAACACTACGCCCAGAGCGGCAAGCGACAGGGCGGTCAGTTTTTTACCTTCAATTTCCTTGGGGGGGGGATTCATATGATTTCTTCCTTTATGTCAATAAGCGGCACTATTGGCGATTGTCCATAAAAGAGCAACAAAAAAACTCCGTGTCCCATCCTTGTGGCTTTGCGCTTTGTCCTCGCTGCTTTCAATGCTATGGTGTACGCAATAAGTATGTTTCAATCTCCGGGAAAAGGCAAAGGTTTGCGCGCAGGCTGCGGAGAGCTTCATCCTTGGCTGGCCCGTGCATCTTTCTATTGTAAAAACCGGAGCGAAACAGAGGAGCTGCACGTTATGTCCGATGGATACACAGCCATCTTCGCTCTTTTTGCCCTTGTGGCAATTGTTGCTTTTTTTGTGACAAAGGTGAGCCGTTCCATGGAGCAGCTGGACGAAGAAGGTGATGACGGCAAGATGGGTATTTTTGGACGGTTCCGCCGCCGGGACGATTTTTTTGTGGTCGACGCAACCGGTAAAACCATCCTCATGCAGGCCGTTGCCCAGGGATTTGAGGAAGGGGTCGATCATGTCCTGGTCAAGGCCAGTGTCGAAGCGGTCAATTCCGCCACGGATGACGGGACTACAGCACTGCACTGCGCCATTGCTCCGGGCAATCCGGCCATTGTTTCCCGGTTGTTGGATTTCGGCGCACAGCCCAATGTCGCCGACCATGACGGCAGAACCCCCCTCTGGCTTGCGGCTCACAGGGAGGATGCCAGGATTGCCGCCCTTCTTCTTGATTACAAGGCGGATCCGGATTGCCGGGTGGGAAGAAACCGGTTGACCCCGCTCATGGCGGCGGCAAAAAATGGCCGGATAGAGGTTGTCAACCTGCTCCTTGACCGGGGGGCGGATCCGCGTCTTGTTTCGGAAGATGGCAGAACCGCGGCCAACTTCGCCAGGGAGAATTTTAAGGCAAATATGGTTGAACAGGTCGCGCACAACCAGAAGCTCGCCCGGATGGTGCTACGGCTTGAGGCCGGGTTAAAATCCAGGGCCTGATGCAACCAGTCGGATTTCCGGTCGTCATGTAGACTTTTCCCCAGTATTTTCGAGAAATTTATGTCCCGGTTGTTCTCGGCAAAGCAAAAAAATTTGCTCCTCTACCGTGTTGGTTTTTCTGGTAACCTAATACTGTTATTGCTGTTTTGGAGCAGGTTAGTGTCGCATCAACGAGCAGATACGACGTGTTTGGTCCCGGTTGACGTGGATGAGGAGGCGGTTGCATTTAGACTTGACAAAGCTTAAGCTTTTTCTTATTTACCAAGCGTAAGCTTTTAATTACATTCTTATATCTTATCAGCGACATCGGCAGGGGGGCCTTCGGTGAACAACTTGGTTGCAAACAGAGTTTCATGGTGTGGAAGGTGAAGGGGATGAAGGAAACGAAGAATCGTAAATATTGGCAGTTCGCCCTTGCGCCTCTTGTGCCGCTTGTAGTGATTGGTGGTTATTTTTGGCCGTATCTCGGCTATATCGCGATCACCATGCTGCTGTTCATGCTGACCCTTTCCCTGTTCCGCGGCCGTTATTATTGTGGTTGGTTTTGCGCCATGGGTTCTTTTCATGAGCGGATTCTCGCCTTGGCAAGCCGTCAAAAGAAGATGCTGCCGGTTTTCAAGGCGCAATGGTTTCGGTGGATTGTCTTTGCCTTGATGATGGGTCTTCTGATCTCGCGGTTGATCCTGGCCGATGGTGATTCCAGAAAAATCGGGGCTGCTTTTGTGATGATGTGGACTATTTCCACGGGGATGGGCATATGGCTAGGTTTGATTTGGAAGCCGAGGTCATGGTGCAGCATCTGTCCCATGGGCCTGTTTCAGGGGCTTATCGGGTTGCGCTCCTATCGGCTACAGGTCGGAGACGGGTGCCGCGAGTGCGGCCTTTGCGAGAAGGTTTGTCCCATTGAGACAAATCCCGGCAGCATGCGGAGTTTGGGAATTGTCAAAAGCGCCGATTGCATGCGGTGCGGGAACTGCGTGGTGAATTGTCCTTCCAAGGCTCTCTCGTTTGCGGGGCGGCCTGCTGCCTGCACTGTGAGGGATCCTCATGGAAAAGAGGCGGGTGAACTACTGGCCAGGCGTTAATTATCAGAGGGCCGGCGAAAGAAGTCGAATCCTTGATTGTAAAAAAACCCGAATCGCCTGAAGGCGATTCGGGTTTTTTGTTTGTGTGATCCGGAGGAGGCTATTCAGCCCTGCAGCAGGCTCAACACGTTCTGTTTGTTCATGTTCTTGGCCTGGGCCAGGGCAAAGGATTTTGCTTCGGTCAAAACCTTCATGGTGGTGAAATTGATGGTTTCTTCCGCCAGATCCACATCGGCGATACTCGATGCGGCGGCCAGCAGGTTGCTGCCGGAGGTGGCCAAGTTATTGATGGTGGAGGTAAGCTGATTCTGGGTGGAGCCGATGTTTGCCCGGGAGGCGTCGATCTGCTCCAGGGCTGCATCGGCAATCTTGATGGCATCCTGGGCGGTTTCCTGACTCAGGACATTGATCTGTGAAAGAGTGCCCAGAGTCGGGCTACCGAGTTTATTCGCCTCTGCCGAGGCGATGGACAGCTTGATGGTTTCGCCGCTGTTGGCCCCCACCTGCACCTCTTTGCCGGTAAAGGTGCCGGCGAGCAACTGTTGCCCGTTGTAGGTGGTGTTCTCGGCGATTTTGTTGAGTTGGGCCAGGGAGCTGTTGATCTCGTTTTGGAGAGACTGGCGGGTTTCCGTGGTTTGGCTGGCGTTTGCCGCCTGCATCGCTTTTTCGCGGATGGATTGCACCAGAGCCGTTGACTGGCCCAAGGCGCTGTCCGCCACCTGGGCCATGGAAACGGCATCGTTGGCATTGCGCAGAGCCTGGCCCATTCCCTTGGCCTGACTGAGCAGGCTGTCGGCGATGGCCATTCCCGCGGCATCGTCCGATGCCTTGTTGATGCGTCGTCCGGAAGCGATTTTTTCCAGGGATGAGGCGAGGTTTTTCTGGCTGCGCCCCAGTTGGCTTACAGCTAATGAGCTGCTGTTGCTGTTGATCGTAATAGCCATGGCATACCTCCTTGTATACTCTATATGCTATATATTATGCGGATAAGCCGGCGGAAGTCAAGGAGGAAGATGGGGATTAATTCGTGAACTTGGGGAGATGCGCGATGCCTGCGCCGCCAATCTCCCGGGGGTTCGATGTCCTGCCGGAACAGATTCAATCCGCCTCTGTGTCCGAAGGCTGATCTGTTTCAGCTTCCAAAGGGAGTCCTTTTTTCTCCAGCAGGCTCTGTTTTTTTTCTTCCTTCTTTTTTTTCTTTGCCAGCTCTCGCTGTCTTTTCTCGTATTGATAGTTGGGTTTTGCCACGTTGCCACCATGTTGGGGAAGAGGATTGATCGGTTGTTGTGTCTGGTTAGGGATTAACCGCCCGGAGAAATACCCGCAGGGGTGCCGGGTAGCCTTCCACGGTCAGGGCCGGATTGTCCGGGTCGATAAAATCTTCGTAGGATTCAAAGGTCATCCATGCGGTTTTCCGCTGTTCCTTGCTGTTCATGGAGTGGCTGCAAAAGATTTCCACCTCGGCAAAGCCGGTGCGGATGAGCCAGTTTCGCAGGCAGTTGGCCGTGGGGACGAAATAGGTGCCCGGCACCTTTGCATAGCGCTCTTCCGGAAAAAGGGCCACCGGCGCCTCCCCCGGGATGGCCTGGGATTCTATAATCAACACGCCGCCGGGCTGCATGGTCGCCCGGATCTCCCGCAACATTTCCACCGGCGAGATGCGGTGGTAGATGATGCCCATCAGAAATACCACATCAAAACAGGACGGGAAGAGGGGGATATCTTCCACTCCCATCAGCTCGATGAACAGTTCCTCCGCTCCGGCCAGGTGGCGGAGGGTCTTGAAGCAGTAATAATGCTGGAGAAATGGCTCCAGCCCGACAACGCAGCGCGGCTTGTGCTCCAGCATGCGAAACATGTAGTAGCCGTTGTTGCAGCCGATGTCGGCGACGGTCTTGCCGGTGAGATCGGGCAGGGCAGGGAGCAACCGGTTCCACTTGCGCCAGCTCTGCCACTCCGCATCGATCTCAACCCCGAAGACATCAAAAGGCCCCTTGCGCCAGGGCATGAAAGCCCGCATGGATTCGTGTACCAGAGAGCGGTCCGCATCAGCCAACTCCTCGGCCCGGCCGATGGTCACCGCATCCTTGCTGAAATCGGTGAACCGTGCGCGCAGATGCTGCAAGGCTTCATAGGGCTCGCGAAAGCGCAGGAAGCCTTTCTTGGGCTGGGCCAGGCGGGTGGCCGTATCCGTCCGCCTGGCGCGGATGGCGTCCTTGTTCGCGTTTTTCAGAAGATCGAGATAATCGCGCATGGCCGGGGTGCGGGCGAAAACTATTTGCCCGTCGGCAGTTTGATCTTCTTGTCCTCTTTCTGCTCTTTATTCTCGCGGAAGAGCAGGAAGGTCTTGCCGATGATCTGGGCTATCCGGCTTTTGGTCTTTTGGGCCAGCAGCTCGGCAGCCTCTTCCCTGGCGTAGGGGCAGCCGTCCTGGATCTTGACCTTGACCAGCTCGTGCGTGGTAAGCACCGCTTCCAGCGCAGCGGTGAGATTGTCGGTAACGCCATCCTTGCCGATCATGACCAGGGGGGAGAGATGGTGTCCCAGTCCGCGCAGGTGGCGGGCCTGTTTGCCCGTAAGATACATATTCTTGCTCATGTTTTTTGCCTAGGCCGTTGTGGTTAAGATGCTGTCGTCGTCCGGGGGCCGGAGACGGATACTAAAAAAGGTTGGAGATAATTTTTGAGCCGCCGATCCACATGCCGGACACCGCGCCGATGCTCGGCAGCATAAAGGCCAGAAAAAGCCGCAACAACCGGTTGCGCCACCAGCCGCGGATGCTTGCCATGTCCTGCAGAACGGTTTCAAACTCAATAACCAGCGGCGGCTGGGCCATGACCTGGATGAATGCCGTGAGATGTCCCACCCCGAGCACCGGCAGCAGGGTGGTGATGGGTGCTCCGAAAAAGGCGCCGAGGATGGTGAGGGGATGGGCCAGCGCCAGGACGGCGCCTAACGCGGCGGGAAGGCCAGTGGCCAGAATCCAGAAAAGCAGATTGTCGCCGGCCACTGCCGCGCCCTTGGTGAAGGCGATCACGGCCAAGGCCAGCACGATGATGGCGGGGATGGCCCAGCCGACCACCTTCCAGACCGGGGAGACGGGAGGGATCTGGTTGATACCCTCCATGCGGTCGCTGCGGTCCTCGCCAAGCGCCTTCTTGATCCCGGCCACATGCCCGGCCCCCACCACGGCCACCAGTCTCTTGCCTTCGGCACCCTTGATCTTTTCCGCCAAGTAGGTGTCCCGTTCGTCGATGAGCACTCGTTTGAGTTCGGGCATGGCCTGCCCCAGTTCATTGAGCAGCTCGGAAAGCACATCGGTCTCTTTCAGCTCCCGCAGCTTGTCCTCGGTGATCTCGGTTTCCTCGAACATGCTGGTGAGGATGCTGGCCAGCAGATAGTTTTTGCGCCAGAACGAGGTGGAATGCCAGGCCCGGCGCAGAGTGACCCGCACATCCCGGTCGCAGAGCGCCACGGCGATTCCATATTTCTCCGCCTCCTGCACGGCCTCCAGCAATTCGGTGCCCGGTTTGACCCCCATCTGGTCGCCCAGCCGTTTTTGGTAGGAGGCCAGGACCATGTTGATCAGCAGGGTGGCGAGCTGTTTTTTGCGGATGATCTCGCGCAGATCGAGAAGCTCCCAGGTTTTGCGCTTGGCCAGGGCTTCGTAGCGCTTCTCGTCAAGTTCCACGCAGACGCAGTCAGGTCTTTCGTTGCCAATAACCTGACGGACCAGCTCCACGGATTCCTTGGAGATGTGGGCCGTGCCGATGAGAAAGATTTCCCGGTCGCCCATTGTAAGGCAATGGACGTCCGAGGGATAATTGGGGGCGGAATCCGCCGTGGGTTCAGTCATGGTCTTTGGTCACATTAGAAGCGGTATTGTAGCCCGATATTGAGGAGATGGGCTGCGGAGTTGTCGAAGCTGCCGCCTGGTTTCGGGACGGAATTGGCAACGGTTCTGCTCTCTTTGTCATCGTACAGATAGGCCGCGCCGACCTGCAGTCTATCATTGACTTGGTATCGAGCTCCGATGGAGTATATTTTGGCATCGGAATCAGGCAGTTCAAACCCCAGGGTTCCATCCGGGATCGGGTTTTTGTCGATGGCAAAACCGGCCATGGCGGTGAGCGTGTCAGTGCACTTGTGGGTCAGACCGATACGATATGCATCGCTGTTGCTCCAGTTTTTTGCCCCAGGGGCATCGAAAAGGGCGTATAGGGTGGGGTGAATGCTGAGCAGTGAAACATCGTAATTGAAATCCAGCTTGTCGTATGCGCTCCAGTAGGTCTTATCGTAGGTGAACTCTACCGTGGTTTTGTCAAAGGTATAGGCGGCTGCCAGGGACAGTACCGCAGGGGCAGGCACCATGACCTCTGCATATCGGTCGTTGTAAACAGTGGCGCCTCCAATGCCAAGCGTGGCATCTCCTTCAATCTCCAAATCGACCTTGGAGCGGTAGGTTGCCGCAAGCGAGAGGTTGTTGATAGGCTTGCAGGTGACGGCGAGATTGTAGCCGTAGTCCGTGGCAGTGCCTTCGAGATCCCGTTTCGCTAAACCAATGGTTCCGATGGTATCGGTGCTTTTCACCTTGCCTTCACTGTAAATTGCCCGAACTCCTGCGGCGACGGAAAGTTTACTGTTCACTTGGTACGAAAGACTGGGGCTGAGCTCGTAGGTTTTTAGGGTAAATTCTTCCGATGTCATGCGGGGATACGAAGCTTCCCATCGTTTGGACAGGCCGTAGGGGTAGACCAGGGAAAGGCCAAAGCGGAGGTTGTTATACAGCGGCGAAACAAGGTGGAATTCCGGAAGGGCAAAATTCTCGGTTCTGGAGCCACCGTTTCTGGCGGATGAATTGCTGTCGGTATAATCAATGCTCGCCAGGTTAATATAGGTGAGGCTGAATTCGGAATGCCAGCCGTCTTCCAGCCAGCTCATGTTGGCCGGGTTGTAATAACTGGCGTCTGCGCCAGGAGTATTGGCCACATAGGCGTTACTGAGCGCCACGGAGTTTGTGGACTGCTCCGGGATCCTATAGCCCGAGGCAAAAGCGGGGCCTGCGGCCAGGATCCCTGTCAGGGCGACAACAGCGATTTCCTTTTTCATCTCCTCTCTCCTTTAACTCCGTTCATCTGGCCAGGGGACTGCTGGTGTACAGATAGCGTTTTATCTTATGGGTCGCGGTCTTGGTGAATGGCTCGCGGTGTTCGCTCGTCTGGGCAAGCTGCGCATATTGGGGCAGTTGCCGGTTTACCTGTTTTTTGATCTCGGCCAGAATCCCGACGATATGATCCAGCTGTCTGGCCTGATCCTTGCCTCGGGTTTCCGCGTCGATCAGTTCGTAATCAAGATAGATCAGGGCTTCCAGCCGGTTGTTGCGTTCGCGGACCAGCGATTCCACCACATGCTGGAAGGCGTTGATCTTTTCTTCGATGGTTTCCGGGTAGATATTTTCCCCGTGCGAGAGGACTATCACGCTCTTGGAACGCCCCTTGATGACGAGATTGCCCTGGGCGTCCAGAAAGCCGAGATCGCCGGTGGCCAGCCAGCCGTCCGGATCGAGTACTTCCTTGGTGGCCTCGGGGTTGTCGAGGTATCCCCGCATCACATTGGATCCCCGGACCAGAATTTCGCCCGCTTTCGTTTCGGGGTTGGGGTTGTTGATCCGGACCTCCACACCCTGCACCGGTTTGCCTGTCGACCCCAGACTGATGCGCGGATCGCCCCATGGCCCTGCGCTGACCAGGGGCGAGGCTTCTGTCAGGCCGTAGCCGAAAAGATATGGGAATCCGGACTCGGCCAGGAATCGTTCCACCTCGATGTTGAGGGCGGCTCCGCCGATGGCGACAAACTTCAGCTTGCCCCCGAAGAACATCCGCAGCTTCCTGCCGATTTTTTGCAGGATCTTCCGGCGGACCAGAGGCAGCTTCATGGCCGCCCGCATCAAAACATTGGCGCCGATGACCGGCAACACCTTTTTCTTGTAGATCTTTTCCATGACCATGGGCACCATGCACATGATGTCGGGCTGTTCCTGTCCGCAGATCCGTTCCAGCACGGTGGGCGTAGGGGTCTTGCCTGCATAGACGATGCGGGAGCCCGTGGCCAGGGGCACCAGGAAGCTGATGGTGAACTCATAGGCGTGGGACATGGGCAGGATCGAAAGGAAGGTCCAGCCCTGTACCGGTCCGTCGGGAAAGATGGACAAGGTGGCGCGGACATTGCTGGTAAAGTTTTTGTGACTCAACATCACCGCCTTGGCGTGGCCGGAGGTGCCGGAGGTATAAATGATCGAGGCGATGTCGTCCGGGTCGGCCAGATCCGCCGCAAGGACTTTTTTGTTTTCCGGCAACTCGCCGGCCCCGGCGAGAAATCGGCTAAAAGGGAGGACGGCCATGAGGTTGTTCTGATCGACACCGTCATCCAGGGTGATGACGGTCTTGAGTGTTTTTCCGGGAAGCTCATAGAGCTTTTCCAGCTGGCGCTGGGTGGTGAAAAGAATCTTCGTTCCGGCCTCGTTCAGGATGTGCTTGACATCGGCCTCCGGAAAATCGGGGAGAATCGGAACAGCGATCGCTCCAAGGCGAACGATGCCGAAGTAACTCATGCCCCACTGGGGGGAGTTGTCGGCGAGAATCGCCACCCGGTCGCCTTTTTTGATGCCGCGCTCCTTGAGCAGGGCCGCGACTTCCAGGGATTTTTGCCGGAACTCCCCATAGCACATGGGGGGTTGAAAGGCGAAGCCTGCCACCGGGCGGTTTTCGAAGGATCGGGCGCTTTCCTCCAGGAGCAGGTTCAAGGTTGTTATGGTGGCGGAGATCATGTTCGCATGGCGTTATTTTTTTTGAAATCGCAAGAAAAAGCTGCTTTTACAGCGGCAAGCGAAAGCGATCGGCAACGGTTGGCAGGCTGTAATTTTTTGATTTCGGAGTCTCGCTGTTTCGTTTGTCTGTGTAGCGGATCTGCGCGATGGGTTCAAGTCCATCCGTTGACAGCATTTTTTACGTGGCCATCACTTTTTTCAGGGTCTGGTACAGGGCCTGAATTTCCACGGGCTTGGTCAGATACTCGTCCATGCCGGCTTCAAGGCATTTTTCCCGGTCGCCCTTGATGGCGTTGGCGGTGAGGGCGATAATGGGCAGTTCAAGCCGCAGGGTCGTGCGGATGGCCCTGGTGGCGGCCAGCCCGTCCATCACCGGCATCATTACATCCATCAATACGGCGTCATAGGTTTTGGTTTGCAGGGCGACGAGGGCTTCCTGACCGTTGCCCGCTATATCAACCAGAATGCCTGTTCTTGTCAAGAGTTGACTTGTTACCATCTGGTTGACCCGGTCGTCCTCAACCACGAGGACCTGTTTGCCGGTCAGCGCCGCGAACAATTTTTTTTCGTTGTCCGTTTCCTGCGGGGGCGGAATATCACCTCTCCGTGTGGGGTCTGTTGTTCCGAGGCAGGTGACGATCGCCTCATATAAGTAGGACTGCTTGAGCGGTTTGTTCAGAAAGGTGATCCCGGGGCAGGGTGCGGCGCCATCGAACGCTGTTTCCGTGTCGGGCTGAGTGAGGATGATGACCGGAGTTTCGGGGGCATCCGGCTGGGTGGCGTTGCGCTCCTTGGGAAAACTGGGCAGATCGAATCCGGTCAAGGAGCTGTCGAGCACGAGGAGTGCATGGTCCCGGGCCTGCAGGGCAATGGCCAGGGATATGGTGTCCGTGCCGGGATTGGGGAGTGTTTCGGCCCTGCAACCGAAATCGGAGAGCATCTCCAGCAAGGTTTCCCGCAGGGCCGGATGCCCGGTTGCCACGAGTGCCTTTGCGCCGGAGATCGAGGCGGGAAGTGTCAGGGGATGTTGTTGCCCGTTGGGTTGCAGCTGTACCTTGATGGTGAAATGGAAGGTGCTGCCCTTGCCCGGCTCGCTTTCGGCGCTGATTTCTCCGCCCAACAGGGTGACCAGCTGCCTGCTGATGGCAAGACCGAGGCCGGTTCCTCCGTACAGTCTGGAGGTTGAGCTGTCTGCCTGGGTATATTCGCTGAAGAGCTGTCTGATCTGGTCATGGTTGATGCCGCTGCCGGTATCCCGGACGGAAAAAGACAGCATCGCCTCGTTGTTGTTTTGTGTGTCACAACGCGCCGTGATGGCGACCTCGCCTTTTGCCGTAAACTTGATGGCGTTGTTGACAAGGTTGATCAGGATCTGCCGCAGGCGAAGGGAATCCCCCGTTATGGCGCATGGGGTATTGCCGCTGATGTTGATCAGCAACTCAAGGCCCTTGTCGGCAGCCTGCTTGCCGAACAGGTCCGCAAGGCTCTCCATGGTTTCCCGCAGATCGAAATTGGTGCATTCCAGATCAAGACGGCCGGCTTCGATTTTTGAGAAATCGAGGATGTCGTTGATCAAGGCAAGCAGCGCCATGCCGGACTCCTGGATAATGGCAAGGTACTGTTGCAGCTTTGCGGTTTTGGCCGTTTTCGCCGCCATGTTCGCCATGCCGAGGATGGCGTTCATCGGGGTGCGGATCTCATGGCTCATGGAAGCAAGAAACTGGGATTTGGCCTTGCTGGCGGATTCCGCCCGTGCTTCCGCTTTTTGCCGGTCCCGCGCTTCCCGGGCAAGATCCTCATTGGCTCGGCTCAGGTTTGCCGTTCGTTCTTCGAGCAAGGCCTCCAGGGAGTTTTTAAACTGTTCCATATCCCAGAAGGATTTTTCCAACTCGCCGTGGGCTTCTTCGAGCTGTCTGGCGTAAACGGTCTGCAGCTGTTCCTTTTCCTGTTTCATGAGTTGGAAGCGGTCGGCGAGCCCCATGGACAACAGGATGACCTCCCAAGCCGAGCCGATCTGGATACCCCAGTGGGTAATAAAGGTGTGGGGCAGGATGCCGAAGGTCTTCAGCGCGTATACCGTTACCCCCAGCATGGAAACAGACCAGGCCAGGAAGTAATAACGGGCAGGACGGTAGCCTTTGATCATGCAGATGAAGCCTGCAACGATGAGGGCAACCACCGTCAAACTCATCAGGGTTGCCAACCGGATGCTCAGATTGTAGCCGACAAAAAGAGTCAGGGCGCTGCCGATTATGGAAAGGACGAGCCCTGCCCGGAGAATGGTGTCGATCCGGGGGACGTTTCTTGCGGTGTCAAGGATGTTCCTGGTGAACTGGGTGGCGAAGATATAGGCGAGGAAAATAAACAAGGGCGTGCAATTGTTGGCCCACCAGATCTGGCTGGGCCAGAAATACTGGAAGGCCATGCCGTTGACGCTCAACTGGAACAGCATGTAGGTAAAGACAAAAAGGACGTAGTACAGATAGGTGCTGTCCCTGAGGCCAAGATAGATGAAAAAATTGTAGATCATCATGACCAGCAGGATGCCGTAATAGATGCCGAGCAAGGTCTGTTCCAGGCTGATCTCGCCGGCCAGACAGGCAGGGGAATGCAGTGTGAGCGGCAGGTTCAGCGAACTCGTCGTCTCGCAGCGGATATACAGGGTCTTCTCCTCGCCGGTAGCAAGTCTGACCGGGAAGATGTTGTTCTTGTGTTGGATGGTCCTGTTTTTGAAGGGGAAGCTGTCGCCTGCCTCGAGAACGGTGAAACCGCCTGTGCCGGTGGGGGTATACAGGTCCACATGGTCAAGAAGGGGGTATTTCACTTCGAGGAAATATTCCACGGAATGAGGCAGGCTGTTTTGTACGGTAAATCGAGCCCAGACCGCGGAAGTGGTAAAACCGAAACTGGGGGTGGCGGCGGTCGAGGGGGTAAACCGGGTCTTTGTTCGCCCTGCGACGATGTCGGTGATCGCAAGGGTTCCGCTCGGATCTTCAAGGAGTTCGAGGTGTTTTGCCAGGGAGTATGTGCCTTGTTCCGGGGTAATAACCACCGGGACAGGCATGGCTTGGGCCGCTGCCGGGGTTGCGAGGAGGCAAAAAAACGCGAAGCACCGGAGGCAGCGCCCTATTCGTGATCCGGTGAGCATGAATGCCTCCCGTGTGTGCATGACAGCATGCATGTTGATCTTGTGTTTTCCCGTGCCAAGGGGAAGCAGTATGCGGAATACTTTCAGTATAAACATGAAAAATAAAGCAAAAACAATATCTTTGTCGAGTGTTATCAGCAGGGAAGATGTGGTGGCTGGGGATTTTTCAACGGGCTGTGTCACGATGTGGTATATATGAATTGTAGGGAAAAGAGAGGCGTTATCCAAGGCAACGGCGGCTTTAGGAGGGAGATGGACAAGGTTCGTCGCCTGCCGCCCGGAATATTTCAAGCACAACGCAGGAGGCTGAAAGATGAAAGAAAAGATTGCAGTCATTGTTGTGATGGCGGCATTCCTGGCAACGTTGTCTCACTCCAGGGTATTTGCCGATGACGAGGGCGGAGAGACGGCCTACCGTTTTGATCCGGCAACCCAGACCAGCCGTGCCTTGGAGTATAAAAATACCTGGGCCGGCTACAAGCTGTATCAGAGTAATTGCAAAAGTTGTCATTTCAGAGGAAATGACAAGGGAGCCCGGTTCCTGGATACAGACTCACGCACCATGCGGGGCTGGAATACTTTATTTTACAAAAAAAATGTGCAATGCGCCAAGGACGGCTCCTGGGCAAAGCTTTCCCCGGAAGAATTGATGGATGTAAACGACTACCTCTACAGCAAGGCCTATGACACCTGGGATCCCAGGTCCAATAAAAGCTGCGGCTGATAAGCCCAGGCTGCTCCCGGTTCGGGGGCGATAACAATCAGATTCTGGTGAAGTTCCAACTCAGCGGCCGGCCGTCTTTGTAAGGAAGATGGCCATGAAAGATGCGGGGGTCGGAGTCAAAAACCAGAGGCAGGAAATACCGGTCTCCCTCCCACATCGGCAGGAGATGCAGGTGCGCGATGGGGTGCCAGGCGAGCACCCCTTCTTCATTTTCAAGGAAGGGTGTGCCGTGGAAGCGGTCGATCCGGAAGATAAAACCCAGCCAATCTTCCCCTTGCGGACCGAAGCCCGGCCAGTTGATGGTTCCGCGCAGCAGAATCTCCTCGCAGTCGATCCCGGCTTCTTCCTTGATTTCCCTGGTGATGCAGGTAAGGACATCCTCGTCCGGCCGCATTTTGCCGCCAAGGCCGTTGTATTTGCCCAGATGGGCGTCAGAGGGCCGGGCATTGCGATGGACCAGAAGGGTCTCGCTCCGATCCGGAGAAATAATGTAGCCGAGGGTGCCGATGATGGGGGTGTAGGCCATGTCCGTCCTGTTGTCGGGAGTAGCGAAAAGGTTGAAAAGATTTTTGTTGAGATCGCAAGAAGCCGCGATTACAACGGTTGTCGTTTTGTAACTCTTTGATTTTGTGTTACGGACATGTGGGTTTCCCCCTTTTTTCCGCGTCTGCCATAATATGTCTCTTTTAAAATTCGGCATGATTCTATACCATGGTTTCATGCAGGGCAAGAGGCGCGACAGAGGGATCCTCCCGCGGCTTTTGCCTTAATATATCGGAGTGAACATGGCAATCCTCATAGTTGACGATATTCCGGTGAACCTGATGCTGCTTGAGGAGATGCTCCAGCAGGAGGGGTATTCGGATATTTATTGTGTCAGAAGCGGCCAGGAAGCCTTGGATATGCTGGCGACCACGGAAGAGGCCAAGGCGGAGGAGAAGAGAATCGATCTCATCCTCATGGACGTCATGATGCCGGGCATGGACGGGATAGAGACCTGCCAACGGATAAAGGCGCAGGATGGGCTGCGGGATATCCCGGTGATCATGGTCACGGTTCGGGATGACGATGAGGCGCTTGCCCAGGCGTTTGCCATGGGTGCGACAGACTATATCATCAAGCCGGTCAAGGAGATCGAGCTGCTGGCCAGGGTCCGCGCCGCCCTGAAACTGAAGCGGGAAACCGACCGCCGCAAGGCGCGGGAGCAGGAGCTGGTCGCGCTCACCCGTCAACTGGATACCATGAATCGCCGCTTGATGCAGATGGTGCCGAGGGACAGTCTTACCGAGGTTGGCAACCGCCGCTATTTTGACGAGATTTTTGTCAGGGAGTGGAACAGGGCGCGGCGGGAAGCGATTCCCCTTTCCCTGCTCATGGTGGATCTTGATGATTTTAAAAAGATTAACGAAACCCAGGGGCGGGACAAGGGCGACGAATGCCTGCGGAAGGTGGCGGACGCCCTGAGCTGTGTCCTCAAGCGGGCAGGGGATACCCTGGTCCGTTATGGCGGAGAGGAATTTGCCGCCATCCTGCCAAACACCCCCCACGGGGGCGCCTTGGTCGTGGCCCATGAATTCATGGGGCAGATGGCCGCGCTGGCCATCGGGTATGCCGGGGCGCAAACCGGGGAGGCCCTGACGGCGAGTATCGGCCTGGCAAGTATCGAGCCGTGCCGTGGGTCTGACATGCAGAGTTTGATAATCGCCGCGGAAGGGGCGCTGTATCTTGCCAAGGGTGAGGGGGGCAACCGGATCAAGGTGGCCCTTGATTGCCTGTAGCGCATGACAACCATTGGGGTAAGGAGGATGATGATGAAACAATGCAGCCTGCAGGATTTTATGGAAGAACTCAAGCCCTGGCTCGACAAGAATCATGTCCGAAGCGCCGAGCTGAGCGGTGGGGACAGATTGACCATTCATTTCCTGGATGGGATGAAAAACGTCTACCAGATTGATGATTGTAACGCAAAACAGATCGGGGCAGTTGTCAGCGATTTAAGGAAAAATGGGATAGCGGTTAAGGAAGAATGATTTTTCAGCCGCAGCCTCTTTTTAAAAAAAATGTCCGCTTCGTCGTCCCTGACAAGGTGGATATTTTTTTTGACGAACTGCTTCGGCTCCGTATCCGCGGTCAGGAAAATAAAGATAGATGGGGCTGTGGGGATATGGCATAATTTTTACTATACGCAGGAGGGGCACCGGATGAGCCTTTTGCGATCCAGGATCTGGTGGGGGCATGGCTGTGGAGACGGCGGCAGAGACGCAGAAGCAGTTTCTCATTCTCAAGAACGCGGTTGAAAATACCAACGAGGCTTTTGTCACCATTGACGAAAACTCCACGGTTATCTTTTTCAACAAGGCGGCGGAGAGGATGTTCGGGTATGACCGGGCTGAGATAGTCGGTCATGATCTGGGTAAAATCCTGACCACCATGTGCCGGGCCGGGCATGAACTGGCGGTGGCCCGCTATATCCGGACCGGGCAGGCAACCTTGATCGGGCACGAAACGGAGCTGGTGGTTGCCCGTAAAAACGGGGAGACCTTTCCCGCCGCCATCTCTTTTTCCGTGGCTGATATTGAGGGGCAGCTCTATTTTACCGGGTTGGTCAGGGATCTCTCCGATACCAGAAACCTGGAGGACCGGCTTGCCCAAAACGAACGGTTGGCCGCGTTGGGCCAAACCGTGGCCGAGATCAATCACGAGATAAAAAACCCCCTGATCATGATCGGCGGGTTTGCCCGGCAGCTCTTGAAAAAAGCAACGGAGGAGAAAGACAGGGCCAAACTGACCATTATCGTCGATGAGGTCACACGCCTGGAGCATCTGCTCGCCGGCCTTAAGGAACTGTACAAACCCCCGCAGTTACATTTGGCGGGAATCTCCCTGAATGACCTGCTGGAGGAGGTTGTTGCTCTGGCGCATTCCTATTCCGGCGGCAAGGGGGTTGACATCCAACTAGCATCCTCCATCGATGTTGAGGTCGAGGTGGACCGGGAGAAGATAAAGCAGGTGTTGTTGAATCTTGTAAAGAACGGGATTGAGGCGACCCCGCCGGGGGGGAAGATCGTGATCAGCACCAGGGTGCAGGAAAAACGGGTGGAGGTTGACGTAACGGACAGCGGGGAGGGGATTCCCGAGGAGATCAAGAAACGGATATTTTTGCCTTTTTTCACCACCAAGGAGCAAGGGACCGGGCTGGGGCTCTGCATCTCCAAAAGGATTGTGGAGGATCACCCCGGTTGTTCCTTCAAGCTGGACAGCGAGGAAGGAAAGGGAACCGTCGCCACCATTGGTTTCCGGCGCGGCAAAGCGTGAAATGTCCTCAGGCCGGCAGACCCTTGAGAAGCAGTTCCCGCTCGCGCTGACGGATATAACGGGTCAATTCGTCCTCTTCCTTTCGTTTGCACCGAAAGGCCACCCCGTAGCAGACAACACCCAGTTGCCGGTCATGGAAGGTTCGGACAACCTCTCCTTGTGATACCTTCTTCTGCTGCCATCCCGTTAAGATATTCTCCTCTTCCCTGGCAGGAATCGACAGGGCTATGTCCTGGATAGCGGTTCGCTGCAACTCCACCGGTTTTTTTGAAAAAAAGAGCATGCCCGTGGCGCTGATATTTTTCAGTGTCAGGCCGAGGTGCAGGTTGTCACTGCTCCGGAAGGAGACATGGCAGCCGTGCGGAACATCAACCCGGTAGCTGGCCCTCCGTTGCAGGCGGAAAATCTCCCCTGGCGGCGAAGCTTGCAGGGTGTCCGCCGATTCGGCCAGGATCCGCACGTCAAAATGGTTGGTGAGCCGGGCTTCGTCCTTGAAGATCAGTCTGATTTTTTCGCAGGGACGCCAGTCGCGGGGTTTGTCGAGGAGCAACCCCTGATCGTTGGCTTCGATCAAAATGGCGGGACCGGACTGATACCCCTTGCTGGCAAGAAAAATCGGGAGATGTCCGGTTACGAGGCGGGTGATGGACCGGTTGATAATTTCGCCGGAGGCGGAGTTTTCATAGCCGGCGCCGATGTCCTGCCAGCCGGAACCAGAGGGCGTTTTCTTGATGGGCATGCGATAATCCTTTGAACGGAGTGATGTTCAAAAAAGATTACGCTGAACGGTTCGGACAGGCAATAAGGGGCACTCTGTATTTTTTCCTGAACAAAAGGGATCCGGTCGCGATGCCGACACGGTTGCGACCGGCTTTTTTCGCTTCGAGCATGGCGGTGTCGGTCTGCTTGATAAAATCGGACAGGTCCGGCTGGGCGGTTGTGGTCTCCGGGGAGTAGCATGCCACGCCGAAGGTGGCGGTCACCCGGATCTGGTGTTGGTCGACGATGTTGGTCCGGTTCTCGATGGTTTGCCGTAGCCGTTCCGCCAGTCCGCTCGCTTGTTTCAGCTCGGTTTCCGGCAAGATCATGAGAAATTCCTCCCCGCCGTAACGGCCGAGGATGTCGCTCTGGCGGCATTGCTCCTGGGCTGTGGCGCTGATCATCTGCAATACCGCATCGCCTGCCTCATGGCCGTAGGTGTCATTAATCCGTTTGAAATGATCCGCGTCAAAAAAGATACAGGAGAGGGGATGACGGTAGCGGGTGGCGCGGTCGAGTTCCTCCCTGAGGCGGCTGCGCAGGAAACGGCGGTTCTTCAGTTTGGTCAGATCATCGGTTATCGCCATCTCCTGAATAATTTCTTCCGCCGCCACCAGTTTTTTCTGGAGCGTGATTACCAGGCGATGGACGATGGCCAGAAAAGAGGCCAGCGTTACCGTGAACAGCAGGCCAAGGAGCAGCCTGTTGAGCATCAGGGCGCGTTCTGTTTCCTCAATGTTGAAACGGATGCTGATGCCGCCACGCACATCGCCAAGCCGGTATCCCTGCGCGGCATGGCAGGCGAGGCAGGCTTGCTCGATAACGAGCGGCGCCATATACCGGTAATGGGTAACGCCATCGCTTTTTTCCTTGGTGATCGCCTCATTTTTTCCCTGGGTAAAGCTCAGCAACGCCTGTCGTTCAAAGGAGTCCGGCGCATTATTGGGGTTGAGCGGCTTGAGGCTGGTAATGTGGAACCGGAAGGCGCCCTCCTTGTCGGCGATTTCCGAGATTTCCCGGGTCATCAGGGCGGGGTTCTTCTTGGTGTAAATTTTACCGTTGCCCGCTGTGATATCGGGGTTCTGGAGGTAGGGGTTGGACTCCATGCCGGGTGTTTTTTCGACAAAGACGCCGCCGTGCAGGGCATTCCATTTGCGGGTGATGATAAGGCTGCTGTAAAGCGCTTGGGCTCGGTTTTTGAGCCCCTGCTCGATGGTTTTCTGGTTGTTGAGATAGATGCCGGTGAAGAGCGCGGAAATGAACAGCAGGATGACCATGCTGATATTGACGGTAAATCGTTTCCAGGGCGACTTGCAATCTGATTCCGGTGGCGTCATGATTTACAGTGTATCCGAGATGGCAAAGGGACTTCCACCGAAATATTGCCGACTACCGGGATATTGCGGAGATTTCTTTTCGTGCCCTGTAACCCCTTGTTTGTCCGCATGCTTGTAATGATGTGGTTCTCGACAGCCTCAAGGGTGTTCCGGCGCGGCAAGCGCTGAATACGCGACGACCTTGTTTCGGCCTGTTTTCTTGGCCCGGTAAAGGGCTTGATCGGCAAAGGCCAGCAGCTCTTCGGGCTTTTGCGGGGAGTAGGGCCGGGTCGAGGCCAGACCGATACTGATGGTGACCCGCATGGCAACGTCCTTATCCTGGTGGGTATATTCCTGAGCCCGGACGCGGATACGTTCGGCAATGCGCGTCGCGCCTTCCAGATCGGTGTTGGGCAGGAGGACGGCAAATTCCTCCCCGCCGTATCGGGCCACGGTGTCGGTGGCCCGTGCTTCGCGGAGAATCTGTTCCGCCGTGCCTTTCAGGACCAGATCGCCAAAGGGATGGCCGCAGGTATCGTTGACCTCCTTGAACAGGTCGAGGTCGAGCATCATACAGGACAACTCGGTCTGGTGGCGTTGGGCCAGGAGAAATTCATGGCGGAGCATTTCCTGAAAATACCGGTGATTGTAAAGGCCGGTCAGGCTGTCGTGGCTGCTCTCCTCGCGGAGTGTTTTGTTGAGGCGGCTTAACTCATGGGCGACCGAGGTCATCCGGTTGGCGTGGGAGATGAGCAGGCTGAGGAGCAGGGCGGTGATGGTCGCGGTTATCCCGCCGGTCAGCAGATGCTCGGGGTCAAGATAGGGGATGTCCGGGTGCAAAAAAATATCGATGACCGGACTGATGTTGGCCATGAGCAGCACAATGGCCAGATAGATCAGGGCGCGGATCATCTGTTGGCGCATGGTTTTTCCTGTTCCGTGAAAGGTTCAACCCCTTTTTTCGGGCGTTGCGCTGACTGTCTCCTTTATTTTTAACAAATAAAGGGCGGGAAGTACAGCCGTCGAAATATTTATGGTTCGCCGGCCAGGCGATT
>JAJZPC010000107.1 GCA_021811385.1 Deltaproteobacteria bacterium
GTGATGGGCAGTGGTGTTGCAATCCAACTGGCCGGTTGGGGGGAACAAGGCAAACCCGTCTTGTGCGTACATGGACTTACTGCCAACTGTCGATGCTGGGACGGGATCGCAGAAGCACTCTCAGCGAAGCACCATATACTGGCAATGGACCTGAGGGGTCGCGGCCGTTCAGAGCGGCCCGTCTCGGGCTATGATATAGGCCATCACTGCCTGGATATAGAAGCGCTGCTCCACGACCTGGGGTTGCATTCAGCCGTCCTTATGGGCCATTCGCTGGGCGCCTTCATTACTTTGGCTTTTGCAGCGCACTATCCGCAGTCCGTTGAACGCATCATTTTAGTCGATGGCGGCGGACAACTCTCCCCGGAGCAATTTGCCAAGGTCATCGGTGGGGTCAAGCCGGCCATCGAACGCCTGGGGAAGGTCTTTCCATCCCTGGAAGCCTATTGTGCGAACTTGAAACAAGCTCCTTTTCTACAACCCTGGTCGCCGGCCCTGGAAACCTACTTGCGCTATGAGGTGGAAGAAGTGCCGGCAGGAATTCGCTCGCGCGTTCAGCCGAGCGCGATCGAGGAAGAACTGCGGAACCTCCGGCAATTCAATGTGGCCGAACTCTATCCCCTGGTTCGCTGCCCGGTGCTGATCCTTCGGGCGGAAAACGGCACGCTTGCTGAAGATGATATCCTGCTTCCGGATGAGGTTCTGGAGCGAATGCTCCGGGAAATTCCCGATGCTCGATGCGTGAACGTGAAGGACACAAATCATTACACCATAATGTTTCAGCCGCATGCCGTGCGCGATCAGGCGATAATAGAGTTCCTCGAGGAAGGCTAAGCGCTCCAAACCTCGCATGCGCCATAAATTGAAACATAACTCCTTCCGATACCTTCATTATAGAGTCATGTTCACTTTCACCACCATTTTCCGTACATGCAACTTTCCATGTAAATTACAATTAGGACGATGAGCTTCATTCGGGTAGATGACCGCAAAATACCCTCGTCTCATCACGAAGAACGCCGGGTCGGCGGGGGATTCAGGGATTACTTTGTCTGTCCCTGAGGGCCACCCAAAATCCCCCACCTGTGGCCACTTCAAAATCCCCCACTAAACGAGCCTGATTTTCGAAAAAACCACTCCGATCGGCGACAGAACGTAAAAGCTCTCATTTGTGGAAATCACACAGATGGGAGGCGGGAAGGATGAACGTTTTGAAGCCGGGTTTGCAAGCTACGATCAAGACATTACTGAGCAAGGGCGTGAGTCAACGGGAGATCGAGCGAAAGACGGGAATCGATCGAAAAACCATCCGAAGATATGCCGAGTCGTTCAATTTGGCGGCGTCCCAAGAAGGCGAGGATTCAAAATCCCCCACCGGGCAGCATGTGGCCACCGGGTCAGGGGAGCCAGGAGCGCAAAATCCCCCACCCCGGCCACCGGGTCAGGAAGTAAAGATGCCCAAGCATGCCCGCTCAGCATGTGAAGAGCATCGGGAGTGGATCGAAAAGCAGTTGAGGCTGGGCCGCAATGGTATGGCCATCTACCAGGACCTGGTGGAACTGTTCGGCTTCACTCACCGGTACAACTCCGTGAAGCGATTCGTTCGAGGGCTCAGGAAAAAAGACCCGCAGCAGTTCGATAGGCTTGAATTTTTGATGGGAGAAGAAGCGCAGGTTGATTATGGCCAGGGGGCGCTGACTCTTCATTCCAATGGGAGATACCGGCGTCCGCGTCTGTTCGTTATGACGCTCAAATATTCCGGGAGAGCCTTCCGTAAGACCGTGTGGAAATCGAGCAAGGAAACATGGTGCAAATTGCATGAGGAAGCGTTCCGCTACTTTGGCGGATGCACCCAATACGTGACTCTGGACAATCTCAAGGAAGGAGTGATCAAGCCCGACATTTACGAGCCGGACCTTAATCCGTTGTATGCCGCCATGCTTAACCACTATGACGTGGTTGCCGATCCTGCAAGGGTTGGCGACTCGGACCGGAAAGGAACGGTGGAAAACGGGGTTAAGCATACCCAGGAAACCGCTTTGAAAGGACGTAAATTCGACAGCATTGAGGCGCAGAACGAGTGGCTGATGCACTGGGAGAGCCGGTGGGCGGCGCCGCGCATACATGGCCGGGCCAAGCGCCAGGTAGAGGAGATGTTCCAGGAAGAAAAACCGTACCTTAACAAATTGCCTCTCATGCCTTTTCGCTATTTTCAGCAAGAAAGCAGGACGGTCTACGACGACGGAACAGTCCAGGTGGGCAACTCCTATTATGCGGCCAGTCCTGCTCGCATTGGAAGTAATGTTACGGTACGGATCTTTGATGAAGAAATCCAGATTTTGGACCCCCGCCGGATGGAGATTATTCGCAGACATCCAAAGAGCAGACGGCCGGGGTCACTGTTAATGAAGCCGGAGGACCGGATTTTCAATCCTTCCCGGGAAACCGATAGACTGCTTTCTCAAGCCGAGGCAATCGGCCCGCATACTTTCAGACTGTGCGAGAAATGGTTTAACGAGGAAGGCCGCAGCGGTCAACGCCGCATGTATGGCCTGGTTAATTTGGTGAGGCATTATCCGGCCTGGTGTATCGAAAAAGCGGCGGAGCTTGCGAAGCATAATGGGCTGAGAAGCTCGAAGGCGTTGCGGCGGATGGTGGAGGGCCTGGCGGCGGAGGCGCAGGAAAGAAATGCAGACCAATCAGACAAGCTCACACAAAACCATCCCTTGATTCGCTCCGGTGAAGACTACGCCGCTTTCTGGAATCAGCATGCCGCTCGGGCTGATGCTGCGGCTATACCGGTTCAAATCGAGATCCTCGGTTCCAGATCTCCTGGCATCGTACGGGAAGATATTCGTCGAGTCTGGCAACATGCAAGCTGGCACAAGGTGATAGATGTCTTTGGACTGAGCGTTGATAACAAGCGCCGCAGTCGAGATGACGAAATCTGGCTCAAGTCTCCATTTACCGGGGAGGAACGGGCCTCGATGCATGTAAGCTTATCGGCAAACATCTACAAGGATTTTAGCAGCGGCAAAGGCGGCGGCATCGTACAATTTTGTCGGGAGATGCTGCGTATCCAAGGCCGGCATATGTCCATGTTTGAAGTGGCCAGGTGGATGGAGGAAGAAGGAATCTCAAAAACTTCATCTGTGCCCCGGCCTGCCTGTGATTGTGAAGCGCAACCGCGCGCGCATGGCCGGTCTTCGCTACTGAGTGCTAAAAATCGCCCCGTAGAGGTCGATCTGCGCCCGTACCTGCGCTCGGACCATCCAGAGTGGGGGCGCCGGGGCATATCCGCCGCAACCTGCCGTTACCTCGGCTGCGGTTTTTTGCCCCATCGAGTCGGGGCAAAAACCTCTTCTCCATTAGACTCCCGCTTGGTGTTTCAGGTTCGTGGCGTTCTTGAAAATGGTCGCGACCTGCAGACAACCATACTCAGTCACAGCGGGAGAGCGCTTACCGAGGAACAAGAAGCCCTCGACGGCAAATACTGGAGCTATCCGTTCCGAAAAGGCCTTGAGATCTACAACCAGGATAAGCTCCTGCTCGATGATGAGGCTTGCCGTCAAACCAGTACTTTCGGCCTGGTTCTGGTGGAGGGTTTCTTCGATGTGGCAAAACTGGTGGAAGCGGGCTGCCGCAATGTCGGTGCGTTGATGGGCGCACACATCTCCGCCGAACAGGTCGAGCGGCTCGAATGGATGCGTTCCCGCATCGGGTTTTCTCGGATTGTGTTGTTTCTGGACCGGGATCAAGCCGGCCGCCAAGGGGCACTCCAGGTAACCGAGCGACTGTTGCCCCACGGCTTTGATGTGAGCGTGTTCGACTGGGACCGGAGGCAGAGTCCTGAACTGATCCCCGTAGATACACAAGACCCTGGCGACATGCCGGTCGAACAGCTTCGGAGCTTGCGCAAGCAGGGTGTCATTTAAAAAATGAACCACAGGATGAAAAAGAAAAAGGAGCCATAACAATGGACATGCAATTGGTAGAAATCCAAAAACATCTTGGAACGCTTCGACTTCATGGAATGAACGCGACGTTGGAGACAAGACTCATCCAGGCCAATCAGGGCGCTTCTTTTGCGGAAGTGTTTGCCTGTTTGGTGCAAGACGAGTTGGATTGTCGAAGCTCACGGCTCTATGAAACACGCTTCAGGGCATCGGGTCTCACAGAGCGGCCCACTCTGACGGAGTTCGATTGGGGCTTCAACCCGAAGCTGCCCAAAAAGGAAATTTATGAACTGGTAAGCGGCGGGTTTGTCCGAGACGGCGATGACGCTCTGCTGATTGGCTCTCCAGGAACAGGGAAAAGTCATATAGCCAAAACGGTGGCGCTCGCGGCCATTCAAGCCGGCTATAAAGTCATCTACCGGGAGGCCCATACCTTTTTTGAGGATCTCTTCGAAGCCACGCAGCTTAAAAGGAGAAAGAAGGCGACCAAGCTCTTCTCCGAAACCGATCTTCTGATCATCGATGACCTGTTCTTGCGTAAAAACATCCCGGAACAAGCCGCGGACGACTTGCTCGAAATCATTATGAACCGCTATTCTTCCAAAAAAAGCAGCGTTATTACCTCAAATCGGCCTCTGGACGACTGGGGAAAGCTCCTCCAGGATAACGCCGCCTCATCCGCTATCCTGGACCGTCTGCTCCACCGCGGCCACCTTCTCAAGTTCGAAGGCAAAAGCTATCGTCTCAAGGAGGCTTCGATCAGACTGATGGAAAACAAGCAGAAATCTTCAGGATGAAAAAGGAATAATAATGGACCTCTAAAGGGGTTGTTGTTAGGTTATTCTTCTACTGTCGCCTGGGGGATTTTGACCCGGCCACGAGTGGGGGATTTTCAAGTGGCCATCCGGGGTAATGCCGCCATTAACAATGTTTCACGGAATTTACAAATTAGCAGCCGGCCAGATATTGGAAATCGACAAGCTGGGTCACAGTTGACGTAACACATATTGGC
>JAJZPC010000037.1 GCA_021811385.1 Deltaproteobacteria bacterium
ACCCGTTATTCTTCAACAGAGATTCTGATCTCTTTAATGCAATAAAAACTCCCGAAGCCGAAGCTCCGGTTTCTTGGGGCCCATCTTCTACTTTGCTCACTATTCAGTTTTCAATGATCGCTGCGCCAAGGGGGCTGACCCGAAGTCAGTCTCGGCCTCCGTCGTTGCGGAGAGCGGCAAATTAGTCGATCCGCCCCCCCACGTCAACCCTATTTTTTACTTTTTATTCGCCGAACGCCAAAAAGCACGGTAATCCATTGAAATAAATTAGATATTTTCTTGTTGACCGCCCTCGCTTGTTTGTGGATTAATACAATTGAACCATTACGTTATATATATACATCTCACAAATAAAGGCCCATTGCCTTGGGGGTGACCATGCACGAAGCGCTCTTTTACACCCAAGCCGCCGACACCCCGGGGCAGGTCCGTTGCCTGCTCTGCCACCACCACTGCCTGATCGGTGAAGGTCGCCGCGGGATCTGCAAGGTCCGGGAGAATCGAGGCGGGATACTCTACAGCCTCAACTACGGACGCTTGATCAGCGAAAATATCGATCCCATCGAGAAAAAGCCCATTTTTCATCTGCTGCCCGGCTCCCTTTCCTATTCCATTGCCACGGTGGGTTGCAACTTCCACTGCAAACACTGCCAGAATTACGAGATCTCCCAGTATCCCCATCTCCATGCCGGAGAGATTCCCGGCAACCTGCGCACCCCGGCGGAAGTGGTGGCAGCCGCGCAACGATCCGGCTGCCAATCCATCAGCTACACCTACGTGGAGCCCACCATCTTCTACGAATTCGCCCTCGATACCGCCCGGCTGGCGCGGGCGGCGGGACTAAAGAATATCTTTGTCAGCAACGGCTACACCGGCCCGGAGGCCACCCGTGAACTGGCCCCGTATCTTGACGCCAACAATATCGACCTCAAAGGGTTTACCGACACGTTCTACAAGGAGGTGTGCGGCGCCAGACTGCAGCCGGTCCTGGATACGATCCGGCTCATGAAGGAGCTGGGGGTCTGGGTGGAGGTCACCACCCTGGTGATTCCGGGCTGGAACGATTCGGACGGGGAACTGCGCGAGATCGCCCGTTTCATCAAAGACCTTTCCGCGGACATCCCCTGGCATGTTACCCGCTTCTGGCCCACCTACAAAATGACCGACCGCGCCCCCACCCCGCACCACACCCTGGTGCAGGCCAGGGAGATCGGCCTGGCCGAGGGGTTGCGCTATGTCTATGTCGGCAATATCCCCGGCGACACCGGAGAAAACACCCTCTGCCCGAACTGCGGAAAGCTGATCATAGAGCGGGCCGGCTTTGCGGTAAGACAGCAGCTCATGACCGGGGGCAATTGCAACCACTGCCAAGCCCCCATCGCCGGCATTTTTTAGAAGGCGTTACGGAACAATTCGCGGCAACGGCTTGCCCGGTTCCGCAGGCGGACATCATACGTCCCAGGCCACCCCACAACGCTCCGGCACCGTATTTCTTATTGACGAAAATGCCGCAATCAGTTTTAATACTTTGATTTTTACCTGAGGTCTGCAACCGGCATATTTTCTCGCACAAAAAGGGCCCCTTTACCTTTGCTATATACTCTGTATCAACTCTTCGGCTGGCTCTTTTTCATTGTCATTTTCCCTTTTGCCTGTGTGTTCCTCGGGCTTTCAGGCAAGCATCGCCAAGGTCTCAGGCAACGCTTTGGCCATGTGGAAGATGTGCAACTTGACGAAGACAAGCCTGTTCGCATCTGGCTGCATGCTGCCTCGGTCGGCGAGATCCAGGTCGCCAAGGCGTTGATTCCCGAGATCAAAAAACAGTTGCCCGAGGCATCCATCGTCGTCTCCACCGGAAATAGGCACGGAATGGCCGTGGCGCCCCAACTGCTGCCGGACGATGTCCCCTGTTTTTTTGCCCCGCTTGACCTTGTCGGCATTGTCAACCGGACCCTGGAAACGATCCGGCCAACTATATATGTCTGCCTGGAAACCGAGCTGTGGCCGAACATCATCCGGCAGGCGCAACAGCATGGCGCAAAGCTGTTTTTACTGAACGGACGCCTTTCTGAAAATTCGTTTGCCGGCTACCGGAAGATAAAGGGCTTCATGTCGGATCTGCTCTCCTGTTTCACCAAGATCTCCGTGATCCAGGGGGGTGACGCCAAACGCTTCAGGGGATTGGGCGCAGACCCATCCAGCATACGGATTCTGGGCAATGCCAAGTACGACCAGTCAACAGCCCAGGCAGACCCGAATCTGGCGGAGCGTTACCGGCAGATGCTGAACATCCATCGCCGACAACCGGTGCTGGTCACCGGCAGCACCCACACGGGCGAGGAGGCGATGCTGATCGAGGTGTTTCGCGCCCTGCAGCAGCGGCTCCCGGATCTGGTCTGGATTGTTGCCCCCCGGCATCTGCGGCGGCTCACCGAGGTTGAAAAACTCTTTGAAGAGCAGGAAATCGCCAGCATGCGGCTGCGTCAGGTTCAGGAGCAAGGCCGCGGCACCGATGTGGTCCTGATTGACACCATGGGCGAACTGGCAGGGCTCTACTCCATTGCCACCTACGTTTTCTGCGGGGGCAGCCTGGTGGACCGCGGCGGCCATAATGTTTTGGAGGCGGCTGCCTGGGGAACCCCTGTTTTTTACGGCCCCCACATGGCGGATTTTTCCGACGCCAAGGCGTTGCTTGAGGCGGAACACGCCGGCTTTTGCGTGAAAAACCCCAAGGAACTCGCCAGACTGCTGCTCTATTTTATTGAGAAACCAGAGGAATATGCCGTGGCGGGACGAGGCGCCCTGAAGGTCGCCTCCAGGCAACAGGGTTCTGCAAAAAAACAGATCGCACTCATCAAGGAAGATCTGCACTCCGTAACGCACTCATCGTGCGCACCTTCGACAACTTAGAGGTTAGGAATTTTTTATGAAAGCACTTATCGCCCTTGAAGACGGCACTATTTTTGAAGGAAAATCCTTCACCGGCCCCGGAGAGACCAGCGGCGAGATCGTATTCAACACCGGAATGAGCGGCTACCAGGAGGTGCTCACCGACCCGTCCTACAAAGGGCAGATCGTCACCATGACCTACCCGCTCATCGGCAACTACGGGGTCAACCCCGAGGACATGGAATCGGACAAGGTCCAGGTCGAGGCGTTCCTCATCAAGGAATACAACGCCATCCCCAGCAACTTCCGCTCAACCGGAACGCTGGCCGATTTCCTCAAGAAGGACAAGATCCTCGGAGTCGAGGGCATCGACACCCGGGCGCTGACCCGCCACATCCGGATGGCCGGAGCCCTGAAAGGGATTGTCTCCACCGAGGATCTCGACCCCAAATCCCTGGTCCAAAAGGCCAAGAACTCCCCCGGTCTTGTTGGTCGGGATCTGGTCCGGGAAGTGACCTGCGCCGAGCCCTATGGCTGGCGGGACAACCGCCCCGTTCCCGGCGGCAATTTCAGCACGACCGGGCCCGGCAAATACAAGGTGGTTGCCTATGATTTCGGCCTGAAATACAACCAGCTCAGACTCCTGGCCGAACGGAACTGCTCGGTGCAGGTCGTCCCCTGCACCGCCACCGCCGACGAGATCCTGGCCATGAAGCCGGACGGGGTCTTTCTCTCCAATGGCCCCGGCGATCCCGCCGGTATTCCGGGGGTTGTCGACAATATTCGGGCGCTTTTCGGCAAAACCCCCATCTTCGGCATCTGCCTGGGCAACCAGCTCCTCGGCCTTGCCTATGGCGGCACCACCTACAAGATCAAATTCGGCCACCGCGGCGCCAACCAGCCGGTCAAGGATCTCCTTACCGGCAAGATTGAGATAACCTCGCAAAATCACGGCTTCTGCGTTGATTCAGCCACCCTGAATCCGGATGATATCGAGCTGACCCACATCAACCTCAACGACAAAAGCGTCGAAGGCATGCGGCACCGGAAATACCCGATTTTTTCCGTGCAGTACCATCCGGAAAACGCCCCGGGCCCGCATGACTCACTCTATCTTTTCGACCGTTTCATCGATATGATGCAGCAGTAGGCGGCAGCCGATCCGGCAACGGACAGCGCAACGAACCTTCGCCGTTGCCACAACGGCATAAAGAGCCGTAAGGAAAGGAACCGATCCTTTCGCAACGGCTCCTAAATTTGACATAACCACCAGCAGGTAAGAAATCCGATGCCTAAAAGAACCGACATTAAAAAGATTCTGATTATCGGCTCCGGCCCCATCATCATCAGCCAGGCCTGCGAGTTCGACTATTCCGGCACCCAGGCGGTGAAGGCCCTGAAAGAAGAGGGCTACGAGGTCGTCCTGATCAATTCCAATCCGGCCACCATCATGACCGATCCCGAGATTGCCGATCGGACCTACATCGAGCCGATCACCCCGGAGATGGTCGCCAAGATCATCGAACGGGAGCGCCCGGATGCGTTGCTGCCCACCCTGGGCGGACAGACCGCCCTCAACACCGCCATCAAGGTCGCCGAACTGGGCGTGCTGGACAAATACGGGGTGGAACTGCTCGGGGCCAATATCGAGGTGATCAAAAAGGCCGAAGGCCGCGACTCCTTCCGGGATGCCATGCGCAAGATCGGCCTCAAGGTTCCGGAAAGCGCCATCATCCACACCATTGAAGAGGCCAAGGCCGCCAGCGATAAGATCGGCTTCCCCATCATCGTTCGCCCCAGCTTTACCCTGGGCGGCACCGGCGGCGGCATCGCCTACAACTCCCAGGAACTCGACGAATTCTGCAAGGCCGGGCTTGACCTGAGCATGAATTCCGAGGTCATGCTGGAAAGAAGCCTGCTCGGCTGGAAGGAGTATGAGCTTGAGGTGATGCGCGACAAGGCCGACAACGTGGTGATCATCTGTTCCATCGAAAACGTTGACGCCATGGGAGTCCACACCGGCGACTCCATCACCGTGGCCCCGGCCCAGACCTTGACCGACCGCGAGTATCAGGAGATGCGCAATGCCGCCATCGCCATCATGCGGGAGATCGGCGTGGAAACCGGTGGCTCCAACGTCCAGTTTGCCGTGAATCCCAAAGACGGCGAGCTGATGATCATCGAGATGAACCCCCGGGTTTCCCGGAGCTCGGCCCTGGCCTCCAAGGCCACCGGCTTCCCCATTGCCAAGATCGCGGCCAAGCTGGCCGTGGGATACACCCTGGACGAAATCCCCAACGACATCACCCGGGAAACCATGGCGGCCTTTGAGCCCACCATCGATTACTGCGTGGTCAAGATCCCCCGCTTCACCTTTGAGAAATTCCCCGAGGCCGACGACTTTCTCACCACGGCCATGAAGTCGGTAGGCGAGACCATGGCCTTTGGCCGCACCTTTAAAGAGGCCTTCCAGAAGGGGATGCGCTCCCTGGAAATCGGGGTGAGCGGCTTTGGCGCGGACCCCAAATTCAACCTTGAATCCATGGACCAGCAGGATCTTGAAAACGGGTTGCGCAAGCCGAACTCCAAACGGTTCTTCCAGGTGTTCGAGGCCTTGCGCCGGGGCATGAGCATTGAAAAGATCTACGAGATCTCCTTTATCGATCCCTGGTTTTTGCACAATTTCAAACAGATTGTCGAAATGGAGTCCCGCATCCGGGAAAAGGGCTTCAACGGGTTGGACCACGATTTTCTGCAGGAGGTCAAGCAGTTCGGGTACTCCGACCGCCAGCTCGCTTTCCTCACCGGCACCTCGGAAGAGGATGTCTGGGAGCTGCGGGAAAAGCTTGCGGTGCAGCCGGTGTACAAGCTGGTCGACACCTGCGCCGCCGAGTTCGAGGCCTACACCCCCTACTATTATTCCACCTACGAGGTGGAAAACGAGGCCCGCGAGAGCAAAGGCCACAAGGTCATGATCCTGGGCGGCGGGCCCAACCGCATCGGCCAGGGTATCGAATTCGACTACTGCTGCGTCCATGCCGCCTTTGCCCTCAAGGAAATGGGCATCGAGTCCATCATGGTCAACTCCAACCCGGAAACCGTCTCCACCGATTACGACACCTCGGACAAGCTGTACTTCGAGCCGCTGACCCGGGAAGACGTGCTCCATATCATCAAAACGGAGAAACCCGACGGAGTCATCGTCCAGTTCGGCGGACAGACCCCCCTGAACCTGGCCGTGCCCCTGGCCAAGGCCGGGGTGCCCATCCTCGGCACCTCCCCGGATTCCATCGACCGGGCCGAAGACCGCAAACGGTTCCAGCAGTTTTTGCACAAACTGAACCTGTTGCAGCCGGAGAACGGCACGGCCCAGACCGCGGATGAAGCCCTGGTTATCGCCGCCAAGATCGGCTACCCGGTGGTGGTCCGCCCCTCATACGTTCTGGGCGGGCGCGCCATGCGGATCGTCTACAACGAAAAAGACCTGGCCGCCTATATGAATTCGGCCATCGATGTCTCTCCCGACCGGCCCATCCTGATCGACAAGTTCCTCAAAGATGCGGTGGAGATCGATGTGGACGCCATCTCCGACGGAGAAAACACCATCATCGGCGGGATCATGCAGCATATCGAGGAAGCGGGCATCCATTCCGGCGATTCCGCCTGCGTGCTGCCGCCGCACTCTATCTCCAAGGAGATGATCGAGACCATCAAGAGCGCGACCAGGGCCATGGCTGCCGAGCTCAAGGTCAAAGGGCTCATGAACATCCAGTTTGCCGTCAAGGAGAATGTGCTCTACATCCTTGAGGTGAATCCGCGCGCCTCGCGGACCGTGCCCTTTGTCAGCAAGGCGACCGGGGTTCCCCTTGCCAAGCTGGCCACCAAGGTCATGATGGGCAAGACCTTGCCGGAGCTGGGCCTCACCGAGGAAGTCGTGGTGGCGCACTACGCGGTCAAGGAAGCGGTCTTTCCCTTTGATCGTTTTGACAACGTGGACACCCTGCTGGGTCCGGAGATGAAATCCACCGGCGAGGTCATGGGCATGGATGTCTGCCTCGGCCTTGCCTTTGCCAAGTCGCAGCTGGCCGCGGGCCAGAAGATCCCCACCGAGGGCAATGTTCTTTTGAGCATGCGGCACAGCGACAAACCCGCCATCGTGCCCATTGCCAAGAAGATCATCGCCCTGGGATTCAAGATCCTCGCCACCCGCGGCACCGCCAGGATTCTGGAGGAAAACGGGGTTGCCTGCACCAGTGTCCACAAGATTTCAGAAGGCAGGCCGCATATCCTCGACAAGATCCAGGACAAACAGATCCAATGGATCGTCAACACCTCCCTTGGCACCAGAACCACGGAAGACGCCTACACCATCCGGCGGGCAGCCCTGAACTACCACCTGCCCTACACCACCACCATTGCCGGGGCGGAATCCATGGTCAAGGCCATCGGCACCATGCAGCAGGAATCCATGGAGCCCAAGTCGGTGCAGGAATATTTCGAATAACCCGGAAGTCGCGCAAAAAAGAGCGGTTCATCGCTGCCCCTGCTGGACATTCTCTTGCGTCTGACTTATGGTGAGAGGACATACCTTTTCCGCCTGGCCTCTTGATTGCCCAGGCGGCCAACCAAGAAATGCGCGACACCTTTCGCAGGATCTTCCTGCGATCTGCATATAATGAGGGAGGTTCTGCTTGAACAGCTTTTATAAAAATTTGTCCATGTGGCTGGTAATCGGCCTCACCATGATCCTGCTTTTCAACCTGTTCAACAAACCGCAGACATCCGTGGTGGAAATGAGCTACAGCGATTTCCTGACCAGCGTTGAATCCGGCCAGATTTCCTCGGTGGACATCCAGGGGGATGAGGTTACCGGCAAGGGCAGCGGCGGCAAGGATTTCAAGGTGATCACTCCCCTCGCCGACACGGAGCTTATTCCCATCCTGCGCAAGGCCAAGGTCAATATCCTGGTCAAACAGAAGGAAGAATCCCCCTGGTACGTCACCGTCCTGATCTCCTGGTTCCCCATGCTCCTGCTCATCGGGGTCTGGATCTTCTTCATGCGCCAGATGCAGGTCGGCGGCGGCAAGGCCATGAGCTTCGGCAAAAGCCGGGCCCGCCTGTTGGACAAGGATCAGACCAAGGTCACCTTTGCCGATGTCGCAGGCATTGAAGAGGCCAAGGAAGAGCTTTCCGAGATCATCGATTTCCTCAAGGATCCCAAAAAATTCACCCGTCTCGGCGGCCGCATCCCCAAAGGGGTTTTGCTCGCCGGTTCACCGGGCACCGGCAAAACCCTGCTGGCCAAGGCTGTTGCCGGTGAGGCAGAGGTTCCCTTCTTCTCCATCAGCGGCTCCGATTTTGTCGAGATGTTCGTCGGCGTGGGGGCAAGCCGGGTGCGGGATCTCTTCATTCAGGGCAAGAAAAACGCGCCCTGCATCATCTTCATCGACGAGATCGACGCGGTGGGCCGCCACCGTGGCGCCGGCCTGGGCGGAGGGCACGACGAACGGGAACAGACCCTGAACCAGCTGCTGGTCGAGATGGACGGCTTTGAATCCAACGAAGGCGTCATCATCATCTCGGCCACCAACCGCCCCGATGTGCTTGACCCTGCCCTGCTGAGGCCCGGCCGCTTTGACCGTCAGGTGGTGGTGCCGGTGCCGGACGTGAAGGGACGGGAAAAGATCCTTGAGGTCCACGGCCAGAAAAAGGCTATCTCGGAGGATATCAACTGGGAGGTCATCGCCCGCGGCACCCCCGGCTTTTCCGGGGCCGATCTGGAGAACATGGTGAACGAAGCCGCGCTGCTTGCAGCCCGGGCCGACGCGGATAAAATCACCATGGTCCACATGGAGCAGGCCAAGGATAAAGTGATGATGGGCGCCGAGCGCCGCAGCATGATCATCACCGAAAAGGAAAAGGAAATCACCGCCTTTCACGAGGCGGGACACGCCCTGGTGGCCATGCTGCTGCCCGGCACCGACCCCATCCACAAGGTGACCATTATCCCCCGGGGCCGCGCCCTTGGCCTTACCCAGCAGCTGCCGGTGGATGAAAAACATACCTACGCCCGGTCGTACCTCCAGAACAACCTCTGCATCCTGCTCAGCGGCAGGGTGGCGGAAGAGCTTATCTTCGGCGAAATCACCACGGGCAGCGGCAATGACATCGAGCGTTGCACCCAGATGGCGCGGAAGATGGTCTGCGAATGGGGCATGAGCGAGGAGCTTGGCCCATTGTCCTACGGCAAAAAGGAAGAGCAGATCTTCCTGGGCCGGGAAATCGCGCAACACCGTGACTACAGCGAATCAACCGCGGTCCGGATTGACGACGAGGTCAAACGCATTGTCCTCTCGGCCAACGAAAAGGTCCATCAGTTGCTTTCGGAGAACATTACCGTGTTGCGGGGCATTGCCGATGCGCTCCTTGAAAAGGAAACCCTCGGCTTGGAGGATATTCAAACGATCATGGCGCGCGGGGGCAAAACAACCCCGGCAACGGAGATGCCGGCGCAGCAATAACTGCGCCGGGCAAGCCTTGCCCCGGCTTGCATCTTCCAACAACCCGAGCCCTTTGGCGGTCTACCCGCTCAAAGGGCTCACGCATTTCAGGCAGCCCCATGCGGATTATCACCAAAAATAAAACCATTCCCCTGGGCCCACGCCCCCTGGTAATGGGCATCCTCAACGTCACCCCGGACTCTTTTTCCGATGGCGGCCGCTTTACCCAGGAAGAAGCCCTTTCCGCCCAGATCAGGGCCATGCTGGACAACGGGGTGGACATTATTGATGTGGGGGGCGAATCAACCCGGCCCTATGCCGAACCGGTACCAGAGGACGAGGAGCTGCGCCGGGTTCTCCCTGCCATTGCCTGCATTCGCGCCATGCATTGCAGCATCCCGGTCTCCATCGATACGACCAAGGCGGTAGTGGCGCGCCAAGCGCTGGACGCGGGCGCGGATATCATCAATGATGTGAGCGGGTTGCGTTTTGATCCCGAAATGATCCGGATCGCCGTTGCCCATAGGGCGCCGGTTATTCTCATGCACATGCGCAAAACTCCCAAAGACATGCAGGACCAACCGGTGTACGATGATGTTGTTCAGGAGATCACGGATTTCCTGAGCGAGCGGATATCCTGGGCCGTGGGACAGGGGCTTGACAAGGAGCGGATTATTGTTGACCCCGGCCTCGGGTTCGGCAAAACTGTAGAGCATAACCTGACGATTCTCAAACATCTGCCTGCGTTTAAAAAGCTGGGATGCCCGCTCCTTGTCGGACATTCCCGCAAGGCTTTCATCGGCAAGCTCCTCGGCCTGGAAACCCGGGACCGGGATCTGGCAACGGCGCTGATTTCATCCTATTGCGCCACGCAGGGAGCGGACATCCTTCGCGTGCATGACGTGAAAAGCACCATGCAGGCCGTTCGCCTGCATGCGGCCATAGTCCAGGCGCCGTAAGCCGCGCCGCTTATGCCGCTGTTAGCGGCGTAAGCCAAGTACAGAGGTTGTTTCGCAACGACTCCCCAAAAGGAAACAACGCCCCATGGATAGCAAACCGGAAACCGCAGCAAACTCCTTCCAGCAAAAAATAACACGCTACCTCAAGTACAATGAGGAACGCAAAGCCAAGGCGTTACTGTTCAACCCGAACCAGGGCAATCTCCTGCTCAAGGTTCTTCCCTATCTGCTCCACAGCAACTATCCCGATCTCCCCGGCTTTATCGAGGATGCGGATTGCCCCTATGGCATCCACCTCTTCAACCCGACGGAAGAACTTCCCCACGAACTCTTTCGCCGTTATTTCCCCAACTCTTCAGCCATGCGGGTCGACAGACCTTCCCCCTTTACCGACAAGCCCTGCATCCATTCCCTGAAAACCATCGGCAGCATCGGCACCATCGCCCAGTCAGCGATCTCCGACTGCGACTACTGGGTCAGTATCCGCAAGGGAGAACTCGGGCAAAAAGGGCTGCAGCTTTTGCAGGCAAAATGCAGAGCCATTGAAGAGTGGGCGCAAAAACGGGGCTCGGAAGTACACTTCTTCCTGATGGACATTGACCAGACCAAGGAAAACAACTTCGAGACCGAAACAGACGAGGAATCGGCAGGCTCATCCATCAAGCTCCTGCTCAAGGACGAGCTTTTCCGTACCCATATCCTGGTGGCCGGCAAGATGCTCCTCTGGTGGTTCATCCCCCCGGGGCTCACCGAAGGAGAATACCGGAACTTTGTTCACAATCTTGTTTCACACAACAAGATCCGCGCCAATGATTTTGTTGATCTCGGCTATCTCTCCGACATCCCCAAGGCGGAAATCTTCGGAGCCTGCCTCTGGCAGATGAACAAGGCGCTGGACAGCCCGTTCAAATCGGTGATCAAATTTGCCTATCTCGAACTCCTCCTGCGCGGGGAAACAACAACCCTGCCGCTCTTCTCGGACCGGGTGAAATGCTTGGTGACCTATCCGGAAAAACTGCCCCCCGCCGAGCAGGGCACCATGGAGCTGGCCGAGGTCGACCCATACATCCTGCTGGCCCGGGACATCATCGCCTTTTACGCGCAGGAGAAAGCCGAGCAAAAACGGGCCTCCCTGATCCAGGAATGCCTCTTTCTCAAGACCCTTGAGGGGTTCGAGTCACAAAAAAACACCAAATTCGGGCAGACCAGTCATCTGAAGGCCACCATGGACATGATGGAGGCCTGGCATCTTCTTCCGGAAAACTTCAGTCATTTTCTGCGGTTCCGCGATTGGAAGTACAAGGAACTCATTACCTTCGGCGCCAAGGTCCATGACTATCTCATCGAAACATACAAACGGCTGCGCTGGATCTTTAAAAGTTTTGGCGCGGACACGGGGTTGACCATTACCGAACGGGACATCTCCATTTTAGGACGCAAGCTTTTCACCTTCTACGAGCAGAAGGAAAACAAGATCGATTATATCCGCAGCGTGTCCCGCGACCTGATGGCGCAGCATCACATCACCATCCATATCACCAAATACGAAGGGGAGTTTCACTACTATGCCTTTCAGGGGCAACTCGACCACGAAACAGTGAAAAGCAATGTGGATTCGGTGATCAAGCGGGAAAACAACCTGGTCCGCCTCATTGTCTGGCTCCTGGTCAACGGCATTCTTTCCGCCAAGACCCAGCTCCACCTGACAAAAAATTTCCTGCCCATCGACCTGGTGGATATCCAGAAGCTCACCGAGCTGCTGATAAAAACCTTTCCCATCATCCACTTCTCCCGCATTTCCCCGGCAAACCTGCTCAAGCGGGAAACCGTGCTGCGGGCGCTGGCAATCGTCAACTTCGAAAAGGAACCGGTAAAGGGGTCGAAAACCCTAAAATCGACCATGGTTACGGAAAACAGCTACGGCGAATATTTCATTCAGGAATACACCACCGCAATCCAGCTCAAGAACGCGATGCGCACCCTGCTGACCCAGCATTATGTGAGCCGCTGGAACAACAACCTGGAAATTTTCATCCCACCGCAGGATGAACAGAGCTACCTCAAAACCCTCATCGAAGGATGAGTTCAAACAACCACCAAATGCCATGAAAATAGAACTCTACCGCACCATCCTCTGTCCGCGCTGCCTGTATGTGAGCCGCACCCTGAAAAAGATCGTTGCCGACATCCCCCACCTCGAACTCGAAACCATCGAGGTCGCCGCTAATCTGACGCGGTCCCGCCAGGCCGGAATCAAGACCGTGCCCACGATCAAGATCGGCAACCATGCCCTCACCGGTCTCGTCCTCACTCCCCGGACGATCCGCCGTTTTATCGAGCAACACCTGCCGGATGACCCCGAACAGACCCGCCCTGGTTACTGAATCAGACGCCGCCTGAGGAGATACCCTGCCAGCCACACCGCGCAGCCGGCGGCCAGGAAAGAGCCGAGAATTTTCAACAGGATGGGTTCGCCAAAGCGCCCATAACAGAGGATGCGGGCCAGGCTGACGATGGGGGTGAGGGGCAGCATTTCAAGAAGATTTCTGACGGGAGGAGCCATGGTCCGCACCGGGAAAAAAATCCCGGAGAAAAGAAAAAGCGGGGTGATGACCAGCGAGGTGAAGTAATTGAAAAAATCGTAATTCTTCGCCAACGCCGTCATGATCAGGCCAAAGGCGGAGAAAAACATGCCGGAGAGAAACAGCACCGGCAGCAGGAAAACAACCCAAGGCGATGGAATCACGCCGAAAAGGGGCAGGGCGACAAGCATGATGACGCCGGCCAACATCCCCTTGCTCGCCCCCCAGACAATCTCCCCCAGAACCAGATCGACAACGCCAAGGGGGGTCATCAGGATGGCCTCGTAGGTCTTCTGCACGGTGAGCCGGGTATAGGAACCGTAGGTCGTCTCAAGAGCGGCGCTGTACATCACCGCCGAAACAACCAGCCCCGGGGCGATGAACTGCAGATAGCTCAACCCCTCCACCGCCGCCATGTCCCGGCCAAGGCCATACCCCATGGCCAGAAGAAACAGCAAGGGCTGCCCGAGATTGCCGATCAGGGTGGCCAAGATGTTTTTTTTCCAAACCCGCCCGTTGCGCAGCCAGATTGCCCAGAAAGAAAATCCGTTCATGCTTGTCGTAATTGTAAGAAACCACAATTACGACGGAATCGCGTTGTGGTTTGCTTGCTGATTGTTATGGACCTTTGGCTTCCTTCCCATTGTATACGAGTATTCATGCTTCCCTCAACGATCTGCCGGTGAGTTGGATAAAGAGATCCTCCAGGTTGGCCGGCCGCCGGAGCCAACTGCGTGCTTCACCCAACACCTTCACCAACCGGGAACAATCCTCCCGGGCATAGACATACAGCTTGTCTCCCACCCTTTCCAGGGTGGCGCTGCACTGCTTGAACGATGCTTCCAGCGCGTCGAGTTCGGCCGCGGTTCCATCCACCTCGAAAACCTCCACCCCGACCAGATCGGTGATGAGCTGTTGCGGTTCGCCCTGAACCACGACCTGGCCATGATCGAGAATCAGCACCTGCCGGCTCAACCGGGCAACCTCATCGAGGTAATGGCTGGTCAGGAGCATGGTGGTTCCCTGGGCCTGGAGAATCGCGAGACGTTCCCAGATCAGATGCCGGGCCTGGGGATCGAGTCCGATGGTGGGTTCGTCGAGAATAAGCAACTGGGGTTCGTTGATCAGGGCGCGGGCCAGCAACAACCGCCGCCGCTGTCCCCCGGACAGATGTTCGATGATCTCGTCCCGCCGGTTGTAGAGGGCGAAAAAATGGAGCAACTCCTCAACCCGCCCCCGGGCAATCCGGCGCGGAATCCGAAAATACCCGGCATAGGTCCGCAGATTCTCTTCCACGCTCAGGTCCGGATCAAGGCTGTCCGCCTGGGGCACCACCCCGATCCGGGCCTTGATCTCCCGGTGAAAACGCGGCGCCTCCAGATCAAAAATCCGGATCTCGCCCGCGCTTTTTTCCACCAACCCGAGGAGCATGTTGATGCAGGTGGTTTTCCCTGCCCCGTTGGGGCCAAGAAAACCAACGCACTGCCCCCGCGGGATGGCAAAGGAGATGTTGTCCACCACGACCCGTTCTCCGAACCGCTTGGTGAGCCCGGTCACGGACACGACGGCCTGGCCGTTTGGGTCGTCTGAAATGGATGTTTGGGAAACCGCCTGGATCATGACGCCACTATACCCCATGCCCCCTCCTTGCCGCCACCATTCCCTGCCCCGGTTTAGCGGCACCAGACCTCCCATTGTCCATCCCACAGGATCGGCCTGCCGCAGGAACATCCTCATCACTTCCCAAAAACACCAGATAATCCCAGGGATTTCTTGAGGGAAAAACAAATCGTTGTTAGTATCTCAATCATCATTCCGCTGCTTGATTCTGTTCCTGTTTTTTGCACAAAAAACCGGAGGACACACCGTGCCCCAGACAAAAAATATCCCGCTTGCCCCAAATGAAGCCTGCCCCAAGGAGCATCCCATCACCTCCGACTTCCGGAGCCAGCTTCCGCACATAGTCGACCAGGTAGTGGACACCTGCTACAACAACACCTGCTTTGAGCACATCGAAGCGACCCCGCTGCCCAGCCGCCAGCACATCATCGACATCCTGGAATCCTGCCGCGACATCCTCTTTCCCGGTTACTTCCGCAACCAGGGCATCGACCGGGTCAGCCTCAAATACCAATTGGGACTGGAAATCTCCGGTCTCTACGAAAAACTGACCAAGGAAATCACCAACTCCATTCGGCACGAATGCCTCCGTCACGCCATCAGCTGCCAACACTGCGAAGACACGGGCAAGGAAAATGCCTTCAAATTCATCAACTCCTTGCCGGGCTTACGAGCAATCCTGGCCACGGATGTGCGGGCTGCCTACGAAGGCGACCCTGCCGCCGGCAGTTTCGACGAAATCATCTTTAGCTATCCCGGCATTTACGCGATCATGGTCTACCGGGTCGCCCACGAGCTGTACACCCTGGAGGTTCCCATCCTGCCCCGCATCATGAGCGAGCATGCCCACACCATTACCGGCATCGACATCCATCCGGGCGCCATCATCGGCGGTTCGTTTTTCATCGACCACGGCACCGGCGTGGTCATCGGCCAGACCAGTGTTCTTGGCCAGCGCGTAAAACTCTACCAGGGCGTGACCCTGGGCGCCCTCTCCTTCAAGCGGGACGACTCAGGCGATCTTGATCGGCAAAGCAAACGCCATCCGACCATTGAAGACGATGTCACGGTCTATGCCGGCAGCACCATCCTGGGCGGCGACACCGTTATCGGCGCCAGATCGGTTATCGGCGGCAATACCTGGCTGACCCAGTCCGTGCCGCCGGACACCAAGGTCTTGCTCAAATCCCAGGAACTGATCATGAAAACCACGCAAAACCAGCCGGTAAAATAAAAACTGGATATTCTTGAAAACTTCGTTTAAATTGTTCAGTTCAGCATGAACGGCACAGGACTGGATGCTTTTAACCCCTCGTATTTATACGTAAAGAGCGCTCCGCAGTCTTGCTTTTCTCCTGTCGATAACAAAACGTTATTTTGACCGCGCCCCATTCCCTGCCCCGCGCACAACGGGGTGCGGTCCTGAAAGTTTACACCATTTATAAACCCAATCAGAATGGAAGGAGATGAGTCTATGTCCCGGAAAATGGTCACCATTGATGGTAATCAGGCATGTACCCATGTGGCCTACGCCACCAGCGAGATCATCACGATCTACCCCATCACCCCCTCTACTCCCATGGCGGCGGAATCCGACACCAAGGCAGCCTCCAACCAGGAGAACATCTGGGGCTCCATTCCGGTTGTGACCCAGATGCAATCCGAAGGCGGCGTGGCCGGCGCCCTGCACGGCAGCCTGACCACCGGCGCGCTCTGCACCACCTTCACCGCCTCCCAGGGCTTGCTTCTGATGATTCCCAACATGTATAAGCTGGCCGGCGAACTGACCCCGACCGTTTTCCATGTAACGGCCCGTTCCATTGCCTGCCAGGGTCTGTCCATCTTCGGCGATCATGGCGACGTCATGGCCGCCCGCCAGACCGGCTGGGCCATGCTCTGCTCTCAAAACGTCCAGGAATGCCAGGACATGGCCTTGATCTCCACCCAGGCCGCCCTGCAAAGCCGCATCCCCTTCATGCACTTCTTCGACGGCTTCCGCACCTCCCACGAGATCCAGAAGATCGAGCAGCTCACCTTCGACGACATGCGCAAGATGATCGACGAGGATCTCATCCTCGCCCACCGCGAGCGCGGCCTTTCTCCGGACCGGCCCATGATGCGCGGCACCGCCCAGAACCCGGATGTCTACTTCACCGGCCGCGAGACCGTGAACAAGTTCTACAACGCGACCCCGGCCATCGTCCAGAAAACCATGGACAAGTTCGCCAAGCTCACCGGCCGCAAGTACCATCTCTTTGATTACTACGGCGCTCCGGATGCCGAGGATGTCGTCATCATGATGGGTTCCGGCGCCGAGACCGTTACCGCCACGGTTGAGCATCTGGCCAAAAAAGGCAAGAAGCTCGGCCTGGTCGTTGTCCGTCTGTTCCGTCCCTTCGACTCAGTAGCCCTGGTCAAGGCGTTGCCCAAGAAGGTCAAACGCATCACCGTGCTTGATCGCACCAAGGAGCCCGGCGCTGTCGGCGAGCCCCTGTATCTTGACATCCGCGCCGCAATCGGCGAGGCCGTGGAAGCAGGCGCCCTCAAAAAATCCCCGAACATCCTGGGTGGCCGTTACGGTCTCGGCTCCGCCGAGTTCACCCCGGCCATGGTCAAGGCGGTGTTCGACAACATGGCCGCCAAAAAGCCCAAGAACGGCTTCTGCGTCGGCCCCGATGACGATGTGGCCAAGACCAGCCTCAAGTACAACCCCTCCTTCAACATTGAGGGCAAGGATGTCACTCGCGCCATGTTCTACGGCTTGGGCGCGGACGGCACCGTGGGCGCCAACAAGAACACCATCAAAATCATCGGCACCGAGACCGCCAACAACGCCCAGGGCTATTTTGTTTACGACTCCAAGAAGTCCGGCTCCATCACCACCAGCCATCTGCGTTTCGGCAAGAACAAGATCGTAGCCCCCTACCTGATCAACAAGGCGAACTTCGTGGCCTGCCACAACTTCACCTTTCTCGACAAGTACGACATGGTCGGCAACCTGGAAACCGGCGGCACCTTCCTGCTCACCACCACCTTCAACAAGGATCAGGTCTGGAAGCAGCTGCCTTCCTCGGTCCAGAAGGATCTCATCGAGAAAAAGGCCAAATTCTACATCATCGACGCCATCACCCTGGCCGAGGCCATCGGCCTGGGCGCCAGGATCAACATGATCATGCAGACCGCCTTCTTCCTGCTCTCCGGCATTCTCACCAAGGCCGAGGCCATCAAGGCCATCAAAGACGCGATCAAGAAAACCTACGGCAAGAAAGGCGACAAGGTCGTCAACATGAACTACGCCGCGGTTGACACGGCGGTGAACAACATCGTTGAGGTCAAGATCCCCAAGACTGCAGGCGGCCACGAAAAACCATCCGTTGTTCCCGCTGACGCTCCGGCCTTTGTTAAGGAAGTCACCGCCAAGATGATCGAAGGCAAGGGCGACCAGGTCAAGGTTTCCCAGATGCCTTGCGACGGGACCTGGCCCACCGGCACCACCCAATACGAGAAGCGCAACATCGCGGTGCATGTGCCCGAGTGGATTCCGGCCAACTGCATCCAGTGCGGCCGTTGCTCCCTGGTCTGCCCCCATGCCGCCATCCGCATGAAGATCGTCAAGGACTCCGACCTCAAGAAACAGCCCAAGAGCATGAAAAGTGTCGATTCTGTCGGCGCCCAGTTCAAGGGGAGCAAAACCATCATTCAGGTCTTTACCGAAGACTGCTGCGGTTGCACCCTTTGTGTGGATGCCTGCCCGGCCAAGGAAAAGGCCCTGAAGATGATCGAAAACAACGAGGCGGTCCGCACCCAGGAAATCCCCAATGTCAAATACTTCCTGAGCCTGCCCGAGGTCGCATACAAGGAGATCGATCCTTCCACCGTCAAGGGAAGCCAGCTGATGCGGCCCATGTTCGAGTTCTCCGGCGCTTGCGCGGGTTGCGGCGAAACGCCCTATATCAAACTTGCCACCCAGATGTTCGGCGACCGGATGCTGATCGCCAACGCCACGGGCTGCTCCTCGATCTACGGCGGCAACCTGCCCACCACCCCTTACTGCAAAAGGGCTGATGGCCGCGGGCCAGCCTGGGCCAACTCCCTGTTCGAGGACAACGCCGAGTTCGGCCTTGGCATGCGCAACACCACGAACAAATTCGCTGCCCAGGCCGCTGAATTGCTGGAAAAGGCAGTGGCGGAAAAACTCATCACCAAGAAAATGGCTGACGAGATCACCACTGCTCCCCAGAAAACCCAGGACGAGATCGAAGCCCAGCGCGGCCGGGTTGCCAAGCTGAAAGAGGCGCTCACCGGCAATAAATCGGTTATCGCCAAACGGCTTCTGCCCGTGGCGGACTACCTGGTTAAAAAATCCGTCTGGATCTTCGGCGGTGACGGTTGGGCCTACGACATCGGTTACGGCGGCCTGGACCACGTGTTGGCCTCCGGCGAGAACGTCAACGTCCTGATCATGGACACCGAGGTCTACTCCAACACCGGCGGTCAGATGTCCAAGTCTACCCCGCGCGCAGCCACGGCCCAGTTTGCCGCAGGCGGCAAGAAGATGCCGAAAAAAGACATCGGCATGATCTTCTCCACTTACGGCAACGTCTATGTGGCCAAGATCTCCCTGGGCGCCAACCCGGCCCAGGTGGTCAAGGCGTTTGCCGAGGCAGAGGCGTACGATGGCCCCTCCTTGATCATTGCCTACGCGCACTGCATCAACCACGGCATCAACATGGCCAAGGGCTTTGACCAGCAGAGGAAAGCGGTGAATTGCGGCCACTGGCCCCTGTACCGCTACAACCCCGAGCTGGAAGAGCAAGGCAAAAACCCCTTGACCATCGACAGCAAGGCGCCGTCCATTCCCTTTGCGGAATACGCCTTGAACGAGAACCGTTACCGCGCTCTGAAGATGATGAATCCGGCCCATGCGGATGAACTCATGGCCATGAGCCAGAAGGACGTGGAGAAATCCTGGAAATTCCTGGAAGGCCGCGCCAAGGCTCTGGAGCCGGCAAAGAAGTAAAACATGGCTTGACCAAGTCCTGTTTGGAAATCCTGCCTTGCCTTGCAAGGCAGGATTTTTTTATAACTAGTTAGCAGCACCACATCTGCGTTGTCATCGGCCTGCTCATGTGCAATAGCACACTTCGCAGACCTCTTCCTAGCATCTGCGGCACTGCTAACTAGTTACATTCCGTAATTTTCGTTCCATTACGGAATCAAGCTGAAGAGTTAAGCTTTTTTACGCAGGAGGAACAATGACCTTAATAAACGAAAACTATCTCAAACTCAAAGCCGGCTACCTTTTCCCTGAAATCGGCCGCAGGGTAAAAAGCTTTACCGACGCCCATCCTGACGCCAAGGTTATCCGTCTGGGCATCGGCGACGTCACCAGACCGCTTGCCCCGGCAGTGATCAAAGCCTTCCATGACGGGGTCGATGATCTGGCCCGGGGAGAATCCTTTCACGGCTATGGCCCGGAGCAGGGATACGACTGGCTGAGCAAGATCATCATTGAAAAATCATACCAGCCGCTGGGCGTGGATCTCATGCCGTCGGAGGTTTTCATCTCCGACGGCTCCAAATGCGACAGCGCCAATATCCTCGATATCCTTGCCCTGGCAAACAAGGTCGCCATCTGCGATCCGGTGTATCCGGTGTACAACGACACCAATGTCATGATCGGCCGGACCGGCGAGGCGGACGACAAGGGCTACTATGAAGGGCTGGTCTATCTGCCCTGCACCGAGGCAAACAACTTTACCCCGGCCATCCCCAAGGAAAAGGTTGATATCATCTATCTCTGCTACCCAAACAACCCCACCGGCATGGTGGCCACCAGGGCAGAGCTGAAGGCATGGGTGGACTATGCCAATGCCCAGGGCTCGATCATCTTTTTTGATGCCGCCTACGAGGCCTACATCACCGAACCGGGCATCCCCCACTCGATCTACGAGATTGAAGGGGCGAAAACCTGCGCCATTGAATTCCGCTCCTTTTCCAAGACCGCGGGCTTTACCGGGGTGCGCTGCGGCCTGACCGTGGTGCCCGAGCAGCTCATGGCCCTGACCGCGGGTGGTGAAAAAGTAGGCTTAAACAAACTCTGGAATCGCCGGCAATGCACCAAGTTCAACGGGGTTTCCTATCCGGTGCAACGGGCTGCGGCCGCAGTCTATTCAGAGGAGGGGTGGCCCCAGGTGCAGGAAACCATCTCCTTTTACCTGGATAACGCCCGCCTCATCCTGGAGGGACTGAAAACGGCAGGCATCACCTGCTACGGCGGGGTAAACGCCCCTTACATCTGGCTGAAGACGCCGGGCGGCCTGGCAAGCTGGGACTTTTTCGACAAACTGCTCAATGAATGCCATGTGGTCGGCACGCCGGGCAGCGGCTTCGGGCCCAGCGGAGAAGGCTACTTTCGGCTCTCCGCCTTTGGCTCGCGGGAGAACGTGCAGGAAGCGGTGCGCCGCATCCAGGAGAAATGGGGTAAGCGCTAACGCCAACAGCAACAAAAACAAACGCAACAAAAAAGGGGAATCGATTAGTTCGATTCCCCTTTTTTGTTGCGTTTCATATCTTGCAGAATTTACGAGAATATCACCTTGCAAAAACGGCGCTTACCGACCTTGACGACAATCTCCCCTTGGGTTGTCACCAGATGCTCGATATTGCTCACCTTGTCGCCATTGAGAGAAACCGCATTCTGCTGGATCATCCTCCGCGCCTCGCCGGTGCCGCTGACCAACTGCGCTTCCACCAGAAGCTTGGGCAGCCAGATCCCTTCGGTTGTGGCAGGCAAAACAACCTCGGCCATATCCTCCGGGTTGTCATGCTGGCTGAAGATCTTCTCAAAATTCTCTTCCGCCCGCTGGGCGATCACACCATCATAAAACCGGCTTGTGAGTTCGCGGGCCAACTGTTGCTTGACCGCCTTGGGGTGCACCCTGCCAGCCTCCATCTCCGCCTTGAGCGTGCCTACCTGCTCTTCGGCAAGATCACTGAGCAACTCGAAATACCGGAACATGAGGCTGTCGGAAACCGACATGGTTTTTCCGTAGATATCCTCGGCCTTTTCGGTGATGCCGATGTAGTTGCCCAAGGACTTGCTCATCTTGTTGACTCCATCGAGTCCTTCGAGCAAGGGCATGGTGATGACCACTTGGGGCGCCTGCCCCCAGACACGTTGCAGATCCCGGCCCATGAGCAGGTTGAACAGCTGATCGGTGCCGCCGATTTCCACATCCGCCTTGAGCGCGACAGAATCATACCCCTGGATGAGGGGATAGAGGAACTCGTGGATGCTGATGGGACGCTCGTTTTCAAAACGAACCTTGAAGTCCTCCCGCTCGAGCATGCGCGCCACGGTAAGCTGCGAGGCGAGCATGATGAAATCCTTGGATGTGAGCTTGTTCAGCCAGGTACTGTTAAAAACGACCTTTGTTTTCTCCGGGTCGAGAATTTTAAAGATCTGCTCTTTGTAGCTCTCGGCGTTTTTCTCAACCTGTTCAACGGTCAACGGCTTCCTGGTCTCGGACTTGCCGGTGGGATCCCCGATCATGCCGGTGAAATCCCCGATCAGAAAATTGATCTCATGGCCGAGATCCTGGAAATGCTTCAATTTCTGGATAAGCACGGTATGGCCGAGATGGAGGTCCGGCGCGGTCGGATCGAACCCGGCCTTGATCTTGAGAGGCGTTCCGGTCGCTTCCGACTTTTCCAGCTTCTTGACAAGATCTTCCCTGGAAATGACGTTAACCGCCCCGCGTTCTATCAGCTCAACCTGTTTTGCAATCGATATCTTCATGTGGTGATCAATGGTTGATGGTCCAGCAAAAAAAATGCTGATGGAATCGTAAACAACCGTGTTCCACCAGCATTTCAGATCGTTATTATTTAGCGTATTCCACTGCCCGGGTTTCCCGGATTACGGTTACACGGATCTGTCCGGGATAGGTCAATTCCTGCTCGATCTTCTTGACAATGTCCTTGCTGACGATCATTGCCTCCGCATCGCTGACCACCCCGCTGTTGACTATGATCCGAACCTCACGGCCGGCTTGAATGGCATAGGATTTTTCAACCCCCTTGAAGGAATTGGCAATCTTTTCAAGATCCTCAAGCCGCTTGACATAGGATTCCAGCATTTCCTTCCGCGCCCCGGGGCGAGCGCCGGAGAGGGCATCGGCGGATTGCACGAGAACATCAAGCACCCCATCCGGCGGAACATCTTCATGATGCGCGGCAATGGCATGCACGATAACCGGAGATTCACCATATTTCTTGGCCAGGTCAGCGCCGATGCTGGCATGTGATCCTTCGATCTCATGATCCACAGCCTTACCGATATCATGCAACAAGCCGGCCCGCTTTGCCCGCTTCACATCGATGCCGAGCTCGGCTGCCATAACCCCGCAGAGAAAGGCAACCTCCAGGGAGTGCTGCAAGACGTTCTGGCCATAGCTGGTCCGGTACTTGAGACGGCCCAACAACTTGATCAGCTCGGGGTTGACGCCATGGGCGCCCACATCGAAGGTCGCCTGCTCCCCGGCTTCCCGCATGGTCACCTCAAGCTCCTCGCTCACCTTCTCCACAATCTCCTCGATTCTGGCGGGATGAATACGGCCATCGGTGATCAACCGCTCCAAAGACTGCCTGGCAACCTCACGACGAACGGGGTTGAAACCGGAGAGGATGACCGCTTCGGGAGTGTCATCGATAATGATATCGATCCCGGTTGCGGCCTCAATGGCTCGGATGTTCCGGCCTTCACGGCCGATGATCCGCCCTTTCATCTCCTCATTGGGCAGGGGCACGACGGAAACGGTTTTTTCAGCGACATAATCACCGGCATATCGGGAAATGGCCAGGGCAATGATGTCCTTTGCCTTTTTATCGGCCTGCATCTTCATTTCGTTCTCGATCTTGACCACCATCTTGGCGGCTTCCATCCGAGCTTCACTTTCAATGCTGTCGGTCAGCTGTTTTTTCGCTTCCTCGCGGGATATTCCGGAGATTTTCTCAAGCTGTACCCGTTGTTCTTCGATAACAAGATCAATCTCTTTTTGGCGCCGGGACAGAACTTCTTCCTCGCGGGCAAAGGTCTGTTCTTTTTTCAGGAAATCCATCTCCCGCTTGTCCAGAAAATCCATTTTCCTTTCAATCTGTTCAAGCTTCTGGATAAATTTCTTTTCCTCTTCAAGAACATCCTTCTTGAGCGCCTTGATTTCCCTTTCCGCTTCCTGCTTCAGGGCAAAGGCTTCATCCTTGCTTTGCAGGACCGCTTCTTTTTTTATTTGCTCCGCTTCAGCCAAAGCATTTTCAATGAGTTTGCGACCCTGCGCTTCAAGGTTTTCCGTGCGGTCTTCAAGAAATTTCTTGCGCACCAGAAAGCCAAGGCCAACGCCACTGCAGATGCCGAGTACAATTGCTAATATTATCTGTACAGTCACAAAGACAACCTCATGTCGAATTTATCTAAAAAAAGCACGCACAAACCCCTCGGGGGGCATATCGCGCTCATGCCTTAAAAGAAGTAGTGGAGAGAGGAAGCAGATTGCCAGCCCATGCCATCAAGCGTGCAATACAAACAACCATCCCTTATTTATGGCCGGGGGCGGAATCAGGAGGGACAAAAAACGGAAAGGAAAGAGGTGCTTCAGGTGTAACGCTCTTGTCTTGGCAACAAATCCTCAGACGACTGTTTTTTCAATTTCAATATAGTATCTCTCCATAGCGCCGGAGAGTTTTTCTGTCGTATGATGCAAACAAGTAACCTGAACTACAACCTCTATGCCAATGCCCGCTGAGGGGAAATCGACAAAAACTACCGTTCTTGCATCCTCTTGATGGGCAGAATTTTATTTCCAGTTATTCTGCCTGCCCGTAGGCCTCACTACACTCATTTATATGAATGCCCCCTCCATATCTCGCAAGAGGACAATATAACAATCAGCCAAATCCCCCGCCATTGAAGTGTCCGGAAGTGACATCGAACCTAACTGCGTTAGGTGGGCGGTACTTGTATCTCTTTGAAGGAATTCCACCTAAATGGATTCCTTTCCAGAAACAGCAAAGTCGCCCTCAATCTCAATGTTGGCTCGAGACACTCTCCCTGATCACTAGCAAGGCAGGGGAAACCTCTGTATCACTTAAAAATTCTTTTCTATTTTCTCGCTGAGCAGACTGATTTTTTCCTCAACCCGCTGCTTATATTCTTCGTATTCCCTTTTCATCTTCACATATTTACCTGCGATGTTCAAGCTTGTTAAGATTCCGAGCTTGTTTGCAGGCAAAACATGCTGAGAGGCTTGCCCGGCATGTTCCAGTTGCGTTTTCACCAAGGACAAAATTTCCTGTACATCTTTTTCCGGGGCATCTGTATAGAGCGGATACTCCTGGCCAAGCACTTTAAAGGTGACCAATCGTTCCACAATGCACCACCAATGAAAGGGTTAACAGAATAACTCCCTGAAAGCAATATATTTTCACAATCAGTTGCCTATCAGAACCCCTTGCACAGGCTCGGAAGGTTCCTTGCCGATAACGTTTGCCGAAGAGAGCGCCTCGGCTTCAAAGGCTGCTGATTTTTCCCACTTTTCAATGGACCCCAGCAGACCTGAAACCCGTTGATGGATATTCTTCTTCTCTTCTTTGAGACGCTTAACCTGCTCCTCAAGCCCCTTCTTCTCCAACTCCAGACGGGTGATATCGGCTTGCAGTTTCACCTTGTCTCCCTGAGCTGAATCGAGGCTGCTCAACATCTTCTCGACGTTGCTCTCAAGCTTTTTCAAATCTTCCTCATATTCCATACAGAACTCCTCTTCTCCCAGGCATAGATGGGATGGATAGATTTACATTCAGAAAAGCCCACGCTCCAGAAGCACGATCGCAGGCAAAACGCCTAAAACATCTTTCTCCGGCTGCTGCCGGAAGAAGTCGAAATTTACTCCCTCGGAAAAAAGAAAGTCAAGCCATTTATCTCGAAAAGAAAGAGCATCCCCGGGCACAACAGCATCTCGCCGCTTACTGCGTTTTTATCTCCGTGGTGTGAGGAGGAACAGTGCTCCAGGAAGGGATATGGGTCTGTTGCAAATGGGTGAAGGAGCCGACCCGGACGCCGTCCCCGATCGTGCAGTCATGTATTTTCACGAAAGAGTCGACACGCACCCCCGAACCAATGGAACAGCGCCCGGTAAGGGCGGTGTTGGGATATATCACGGAATCATTTCCGATTGTCACGGTTTTCTCTATGGTTACGGATTCTGGCTGGATGATCGTTACGCCCGAATCCATAAGCAGGGAAAGATAGCGCCGCTGCAAGGAGGAATGGGCCTGCGCCAATTCACGCCTCGAGTTCACCCCCAAAATCTCCTCACTGTCCGCGCAAGAAAATTTATGCACCCCAATCCCGTCGCCGACGGCAATTGCCACAATATCAGTGAGATAGACCTCTCCCTGCATGTTGTCTGTACCAACCCTGTGGAGGGCGTCAAACAGAAAGCGCCCGTCGACACAGTAAATACCAGCGTTGATTTCCTTGATCTCTTTTTGGGCCGGGGTAGCATCCTTTTCCTCAACAATGCTCACAATGTTTCCGTGCTCATCGGAGACAATTCTTCCATAGTTGGTCGGCTCCGTGACGGTGGTCGTCATTATCGTTACCAGGGACGCACTGTCGAGATGAAACCGAAGGAAGTGCTGGAGCGTTTCCGTTCTGATCAGGGGGGTATCGCCGCACATGATGAGAACAGGTCCGTCATGGGAGCGCAATTCACCTTCACAGGCCAGAACGGCGTGACCAGTTCCAAGTTGTTGTGACTGGTGAACAAACGATACCGGATAGCCGCGCAGTGATTCTTCCACCAGCTGGTGCTGATGACCGGTGACAACGAAACTTCTTCCAAGCACGAGGGGCTGAAGCGTATCCAAGACATGGTGAATCATCGGAGAAAAAAAGACTTCGTGCAGCACCTTCGGGGTGTCCGATTTCATCCGGGTGCCCTTTCCGGCCGCCAACACAAGACCGACAACAGAAGAATACTGCATATAGCCTCCTCCCCGCAAAATACCAGCATGGTGAACAGAGCAAAACCATACCCAAAACGCGGGCAAAAAAAAACCCTTCCTTTTAAGGGGAAGGGTTTTCGAACAAAAAAAGAGAATCGGCGGCGACCTACTCTCCCACCAAGCTTCCCTGGCAGTACCATCGGCGCTGAGAGGCTTAAC
>JAJZPC010000038.1 GCA_021811385.1 Deltaproteobacteria bacterium
GAACCCCGATGCCTTAAGCGACGCCCCAAAAGTTACCAGCTGTTGACCTCACCGAGGCACGAAATGAAAGAGATTCTGCACCGGAGCAGATATCATGCTGCAATCGCTTAAACTAGCGCCATTCGGCTCCGTCCCCTATTTCTTTATGCATCTGAAGTCTAGGCATCATGTAATTACTCAATCAAAATCAAGAGTTTAATACTATGAAGTCCATAAAATGGTTGCACTTTACTGATTTACACTTTGGTCTAGCTGGCCAGGAATGGCTTTGGCCAACTTATCGCAAAAATCTGTTTGAAGACCTTAAAAGACTGAGTGATTCAACAGCTGGCCCGTGGGATTTCGTTCTCTTTACTGGAGACCTTACCCAATCTGCCACAGAAGAACAGTATGCCAACCTTACGGAAACATTAGACCAACTGTGGGATCATTTTTCAGCTCTCGGGTGTACCCCTATCTTTCTTCCAATTCCCGGCAACCATGACTTGCTCCGGCCGGAATCAACAAGCTCAGTTGTAAAAGCTTTTCGCCACTGGCACGAAGATGAGGATTTGAGATCTCTATTTTGGTCGACATCATCTAACGAATATAGGGATTTGATAACTCAGTGTTTTGCCAATTACTGTGACTGGTGGCAGAAACTTAGCCTGCCCAAGCCTTCCACAATGACTACGGGATTGCTCCCGGGGGATTTCTCTGCAGTAATTGATAAGTCAGGATTTCGGGTAGGGATTGCAGGCTTAAACACCGCGTTTCTCCAACTGACAGCTGGGGATTACGACAGGAAACTTGATCTTAATGAACAGCAGTTGTGTATCGTTTGCGGTGGTGATCCAGACGCATGGTGCAAACAATCAGATATTGCCTTGCTGATGACACATCACGGCTGTCAGTATCTAAACGAAACGGCCGAACAGCGCTTTTTGTCCGAAATATACCCCCCAGGGCGATTCTTCTCACATATATATGGCCACCTTCATCAGCCATCTTTTCAAAGTTTCAGCCAAGGAGGGGCAGAAGAACGGAGATTCAGGCAAGGACCTTCCATGTTTGGGCGCAAGACTTGGGGTACAGAGAAGAACGAACGCATTCACGGGTACACTGCTGGAGAATTTATGCTATCCGGCCAAGATGGCGTGGAACGATGCTGGCCTCGTCGCTTAACCCTTAAAATGGCAGGACATTATGGGGTAAGTGCCGACACTTACTATGATCTTGACGAAGACAATTGTGTCGCAACGAAATTCAGCTTAAAAGATATCCCTGAGGATATTGCAAGCAGCCAAAACGACGAGTCAAACAAACAAGAATTTACATTACCGGTCGATCAAAAAGTCAAGACTACGGACGAGGTTGATACATTTGGGGTTAGCATCTCCATTCTCAGTGATCAAGTTGATATAAAATCAACGAAGAAGAAGTTGGGGTCAGTGCCACGCTTTAAGCTCACCCCAGAACCACAACACTATAACATTCGTCAAGCTGAACAAGCCCGCTTTGAATCCCTCCTCCTCGATGGCAGATGTGCATGGTTGTTGTCGGATTGGGGGTTGGGCAAAGAAGGCTTTCTGTCCTGTGTTCTGGAAAGGCTGAGTCGCCGAAAAACTTACGAAATCTACCGCCTAGCATGTGAAGAGGCTGATAACCTTTTGCAGTTTGAGTATGAAGTAGTCAAGCAGTTTGGCATGAGCCTCCAGGAATTCTGTACTTTTAATACAGCAGTTGGAAATTCGTTGTTAATTTTGGATGATGTTTCGCCCAAGCTATTCAGCGACGAGCGAGAAAATAATATTTCTTTTCATAAAATGATTCTGTCAATGTTGGATTTTTGCCCAGACATGTCGATTATTTTGGTTTCAAGGCAAATTTCTAGCAATACTCCCTATGACAATGTTACGCTTAAGCCTCTGGAGATTAATGAAACAGCAAATTATATTGCAGATCATCCAAAAGCTGGAGCAGAGCTGAGAGACGGTGAGACGATAGATACCCTGCACTTGCGATCAGAGGGCTTAATAATGCATCTTGAGCGCCTGATTGACACCCTTCAGGTTAGTTCCTTGAGAGAATTGGTTGATCTGGAGCTTGATATTCCTTCTGACCATATCCTTAGCCGAGAACCGGTGCCGAAAGCACTAAAGCAAGCAGTCTCTGCACTTTCGCTGTCATCAGACAGGTATACGCGACGTAGTTATCGAATGCTTAAGGTTCTATCAGTACTTCCAGAAGGGGAGTCACTTCAAGCAATAAGGCGCACTTATCCTACCGAACCATTATATCCACAAAATGCAATTGAGTTGATTAATCTTTTGTTGTTAAGAGTTGAAGCACAATCTTCTGCCGAAACTACAATAACATCAACTGAACCATGTGTCCAAACAGAAGGGGATAATGAGGATAAAAGGCTTTATGTTCCTCGGCAAGTCCGTGATTATGTGAATTCAATTCTCACAAAACAAGAACGTGAGGATATCCTCCGATGTTCTGCGGACTTGCTTTTTGGCGATAAATGGCGTGAGGGGAAGATTCGTGTGTCTCGCATAAAGACACTTGGAGCAAGAGGCGCAAGATCTACAGGGCCAGGCAATGAACATGCAGTTGTATTGCATATTCTCTTGGAAGCCATACAAAGGGAAGATTCAAATGAGATATCTCTAATATTAGCTCTTGGAGTAAATTATTGCAGAAACTTGTTGAAGTATAATCGTTACAGAGATGGTTGCATTGCTACAGAAGACCTACTTTCTTTAATCGAACATATTGATTTCAATAAACAATATATTGAGCTATCTATAATACGAGGGAAATGCCTAAGGATGACTGGGCATCGTGAAAAAGCTCTTCAAGTATTTCAGGACGTCTTGGGGCGCGACCTTACGTTCTTGGCAAAAAACAATATAGCGGATATACACCTTGCAATTGCACTAATACACAATATTTCTGGCAGAAAAGAAGAAGCAATTGAATCAGCGCAAATGGTTCAGAAATTAAGCAAAAAAGGGACCGCGTTTTACTTACAGGCTGCATCAATTATAGTGAGTCTCCAAGAAAAAGATCCGGAGCGAATGAACATGTTGCTCGATTTGGAAAAACGAGCAAGGATAAAAGGATTTTTGGCTGTTGCCAACAACATTGCTCTTGATCTATCACGACAGACAGATGATGTAGCCAAGAGAATCTCACTTGTGGATCGTGTACTCTCCGGGAATGATGACCATTATAATAGAATCAGAGCTGTCATAAATAAAGCAAATTTCTTGCTGTCTCAAGATATGGCTGAAGACTTGACGCCCAAAGATCGCCAACTGCTTGGGTTTGCTTATTCGTTTCTTTTCTCGCAGAGGCTTACCAAGCTCTTTGCTGAGTGCCATAAGGCGCTTTGGATGATTTCAAAATATGAAAACAAAATAACTCACTTATTGAGAATGTTTCGCCTGAGCTCCTTTCTTTGGAGAATAAGGGGAGAGGAAGAAACTGAACTTAAATACCTAGAGGAAGTGAAAATTGTCGATTTAACAGAGGTTCGAAGGTTGAACGATGAAAGGATAAATATCGATATCGGTTATTTTGAGCGGCGCAACAAGGGAATAACCATCTCGTGATCTGACGTTTCATTTTGGGGGTATTCTTGGGGGTACACCAAAAATACACAATTAATAAATGACAACAATAACAACTTGCTATTGTATTAGTTAGAATAAGACCTCCGCACCAACGCATTATCCTATACCACCCGGTATCGTCCTGAAAGCCCTGAGAAATCAGGGCTTTTCTTTTTTGTTGTCCGTATACAGCGCATCCGGATATGTCATGGTCATGCATTTCGCGCCGCATGGTCGCTTAAAAAGGCTAAGGGGGGGGGGGAGGGCGGCAGGCGGCATAAAAAAAATCAAAAAACCGTATTTCTTCGGACAATTACTTGGGTCTCCCTATTCCCAATCGCGGGAAGAAGTGCTACGCTTTTAACAAAGCAAAGGATTTATCACGCGTGACTGATTTCCGGTTGGCAAAGCAGGCCCGGGCGGTGGCATGGCTGACGAGACAATACAAAAGGTTTTCGTGAAAGAGGACAGCGGCGCAACAATACGCTGCGACTCATGCGGGCTGGTAAAAACGATAGACACGCAGAGTTTTACCTCCCTCCCGCCGGTGGTCCGGATCCGTTGCGCCTGCACCGCTGTTTTCCCGGTGCGCTTCGAATACCGGAAGTTTTACCGCAAATCCACCAATCTTGAGGGAACCTACCATGTGCTCTTCGATGAGAGGGATATTCCCGACCTCTCCCTTGCCAGGAAAACCATAAACTGCCGGATTGAAAACATCTCCATGCATGGCGCCGGGTTCTCGGCCCTGGGCCGGCACAGGATCGAAAAAAACGCCCGGATTATCCTGGGTTTCACCCTGGATAATCCAAAAAGAACCTGGATAGAAAAAACCGGGGTGGTGCAGCTGGTCGAAGGCTCTTATCTGGGACTGCGGTTTGACGAGCCGGCCAGCACCGACAGGGAGCTGGGCTTCTATCTGATGCCATAGCCTGTTCCCCGCAGCCAAAGCCGCTTCCTGTGTCCCTCCCGACCATCCAACACCGTCGAACCTTCCCCCCTTATCACTGCGGCCATTGCCAGGACTTTTCTCCGTGTTGAACCATGATCTGCTCATAATCAATGCCACGCTCCTGGCGAATCCGGCGGACGGCCGCTTGCAGGAGGCAGCCTTTCTTGCCATCGCGGATGGAGCCGTTGCCGGGATCGGCGCAATGGCCGACCTGCCCGCGCAACCTGCGGCGAAGCGGACCATTGACGCCGCAGGCAACCTGCTTCTGCCCGGACTCATCAACTGTCACTGCCACGGCGCCATGACCCTGTTCCGGGGGCTGGCCGATGACCTGCCGCTCATGACCTGGCTCAACGAACATATCTTTCCTGCCGAGGCACGGTTGGTCGATGCGGAGATGGTCTACTGGTGCAGCAAGCTTGCCGCCGCCGAGATGATCATGGGGGGCACCACCACGGTGGCGGACGCCTATTTTCACGAGGATGCGGCGGCAAGGGCCTTTTGCGAGGCAGGCATGCGCACCGTGGCGGCCCAAGGCATCATCGATTTCCCGGCACCCGGCGTCCCGGACCCGAAACACAACATTGCGGCGGCAGCGGATTTTCTTGGCGCCTGGCAGGGGAAGAACTCCCTGCTCACCCCGGCCCTGTTCTGCCACTCCCCGTACACCTGCAGCCCGGAGACCCTGCAACGGGCCAAGGGGTTGGCCCGCGAGGCCGGATGCCTTTTTTTCATCCATCTTGCCGAAACCCGAGGGGAGGTTGCACGGATCAAGGAACAACACGGCTGCACCCCTGTGGCCCTGCTCCAGAGACTTGGCTTGCTGGACGAAAAAACCGTCTGCGTGCACTCTGTCTGGCTGGAAAAGGAGGATATCGGCTTGCTGCGGGAGAGCAGGGCCAAGGTGGTCACCTGCCCGGAGAGCAACATGAAACTCGGCTCGGGCATCGCCCCCCTGGCCGAGCTGATCGAGGCCGGGGTGCCGGTGGGCTTGGGCACGGATGGCTGCGTCAGCAATAACGATCTGGATCTGTTCCAGGAGATGGGGTGTTGCGCCAGGCTGCACAAGGTTGCCGCCCTTGAGCCGACCCGGATGCCTGCCGCCGAATTGCTGGGCATGGCCACCGGCGGGGGCGCCGGGGTGCTGGGCATGGCCGGGCAGACCGGCCGCCTGGCCATCGGGATGCGGGCGGACTGCATCATCATCGACCGCAAACAACCCCATCTGACCCCCTTTCATAACCCGGAAACCTTGGTCTATACGGGAAAGGGCAGCGATGTCGCCACCGTGCTCATTGACGGCAGGGTGGTCATGGAAAACCGGCGGCTTCTTTCCTTTGATCTGGAAGAGACCCTGGGCGAGGTCCGGCGCTTGGCCAGACGGGTGAGGGCCATGGGAATGAAAGGGTGAGCGGCGTGAAGCAAAATCAGGAACAGACTCGGAGCTTGAACCAGAGTAATCGGTCACAGGGTGCCGCAGATGCGCGAAAGAGGCCTGTGAAGTGTGCTATTGCACACGAACAGGCCGATGACAAAGCAGATGCGGTGCCCTGTGGCCGATTACAGGTTTAGGCCGCCTTCCAGCCATAGGTGCCGACCAGCTTGACAAAGCGGACGCTTTCCACCTCGGTGGTTGTCACCACCCCCCCTTCTTTTTTGACCACCATGAGGGTCTGGCCTTCCAGATCACCCACCGGCAGCACCATAACGCCGGGGTCGGCCAACTGATCCACCAGCGGCTGCGGAATCTGCGGCCCGGCCGCGGTGACGATGATCGCCGGGAAGGGGGCATTGTCCGGCCAGCCTTCGGTGCCGTCCGCGACCTTGCTCATGATGTTGTAGATCTGGAGCCGGTCAAAGGTTCTTCGGGCGCGGGCCAGAAGAGGCTTGATCCGTTCGACCGTGTAGACCCGTTCGCACAGGGTGGCGAGAATAGCGGACTGATAACCGCAGCCGGTGCCGATCTCAAGAACCTTCTCCTGCCCGGTGAGCTGGAGGAGCTGGGTCATGAGCGCCACCACATAGGGCTGGGAAATGGTCTGGCCGTGGCCGATGGGCAGGGGAAAATCGCCATAGGCCTGGGCGTGCAGGGCATCGGCGACAAAAAGATGGCGCGGCACCACCTCCATGGCGTGGAGCACCGCCTGATCCTCAATGCCCCTGGGGAGCAACTGCTCCTCAACCATGCGGGCCCGAAATTTTTCGTACTTGTTAATCCGCACTCGGTCCACTGATGACAATGCCGCTTTTCTTGAGTTCCTCTTCGTTATAGGCGCGATAGAGGCAGGTGGAAACAATGTCCCCGGCAAAGGTAATGGTCACCACATCATAATTTTCCGAGCCGATCTTTTCCCCGACATAGGGGGTTTTTCTCAGGAAACTTTTTTTCACCTCGTGATAGAGCCAGATCTCGCCCTGCTCCCCCTTCTGTTTTTGATCCGGAGGCCCAAGCGTGGCAAGAACCTCCTTCTGGGTGAGGTTGGGCGTAATCAGACAGATATCCGACGAAAGATGGCGCACCGGATCACGGTAAAAACACCCTGTCGCGGCAATGGCCAGCAGACACAGACACAGAACAAAACGGGAGGGGAAGGCACATCTCATTTTTCTCTCCTCTGAGAAAAGGGGTTGGCGCAAACGCATGGGCAGAAAAAGGTAACGCGGTTCGCCATCTTTTGCAAGAAACCGTGCACCGGCTTTTTCCCGACCGGGAAAACTGCGGTTGCTTTTTTCCTGCGGATACAGGAGAATGTCTTGACCATCCGTGAAGATATATAATAAAGTTGTAGTGTTATCCATACTTTTTTTCTTGACGGGCCTGCGGTTTGAACATCGGCCCCACTGTGCGAAGGGAGATCCACCATGCGTTGCCCAAAATGCGGCTACATCTCGTTTGACCGGCAAAGATCCTGCGGCAAGTGCAGCAATGACTTGACCGCCGTGGCCGAACAGCTCCAAGGCACCGTGGGGAAAGCGGCCGCTCCTTTTTTCCTGGGCGCGGTCCTCGGGAAAAAAACACCATCCCATGATGAACCGGAACCCGTTCTCCAAGAAGAAGAGGCCGAAGAGACCCTTGCCCTGGACGAATTTGAGACCGGAGCCCTGCCGACGGACGAAGAAGAGCTCGATTTCGCCGGAGCGCCCCTGGACGATGACGATCTGGAAGAACAGCCCCTGCCTTCGCTTGGCCTCGAGGATATCGATGTTTCAGACCTTGTGCCGCCGCAGGAAGAAGAGGAAGAGGAACTGGTGCTGTCGCTGGGAAGCGAGGAAGAAGAACCGACCGAGCCCCCTCCTGCTCCGGAGGCGGAAGAAGCCTCGCTCACCGGCATCGAATTTTCCGGCTTTGATTCCGGCGAAACCCTGAACGTTGACGAAAAAGAAAGCGACCTTGACGATTTTGAGGAGACAACGCTGCCGCCCCAGGCACCCCAGGCCAGTGCGGAGGATGAGGAGATTATCGACCTCTCTTCCCTGATGAGTTTTGATGAGGAGCCGGCGAAACCCGCAGACAAGGAAGAGGACCAGGACATTCTTGAGCTTTCCCTCGGAGATGAACCCGATGCGCTGCACCTCGATCTGGAAGATGACGAGAATCCCTCTGCCCCGGCGGAAGCTCCCAAAAAGCCGGCAAGCACTGACATCCCTGATCTCGGCCTGACCCTGGAAAATGATGATAAGTAAGGAGAACGACACCCCCACGGCCGGGGTGGCCACTCCCCAGCCCCGGTACGCCGGGTTTCTGGCCCGCGGCATGGCTCTGTCCATCGACATCCTCCTGGTCCACCTTCTCTATTTTTGCTGCTTCTGCGCGGTGACCACAGCCTTGTGGGCGCTTTCCCCCCACTGGCTGATCCTGCTTTCCTCCATCCTCCTCAGCCTTGTCGTGTTCCTGCTCACCTTTCCCCTGTTCGTCGCGGTGTATTTCCTGGCACTGCACGGCTGGCAGGGACAAACCCTCGGCAAGATGTTCATGGGGCTCAGGGTGGTGCGGGTTGATGGCGGGGAGGTGACACCGGGCCTCGCCTTTCTCCGTTTTATCGGCTACGGCCTCTCGATTCTGCCCTTGGGGCTCGGGATTTTCTGGAGTCTTATCGACCGGGAAAAATGCGCTTGGCACGATCATCTGGCCGCCACCCGGGTGGTCATGAAATAAACGGTCTCGTGAAATTAGGTTGACAAGCAGGACAGATTTCAATATATGATAGCTACTTTTTTGCCGGGATAGCTCAGTCGGTAGAGCATCGGACTGAAAATCCGAGTGTCCCTGGTTCGAATCCTGGTCCCGGCACCAGTAAAATTTAAGGCTTGCAAGGATTTTTTCTTGCAAGCCTTTTTCTTTTGGCACGCCATTCTCCCCAAAAAGCGACAAGGAAGAGGCATGGACACCCCTTACGGCGCCATGCTATACTTTTTCATTGGGAACACCACTACCAAGTTTGCAAACAGCCGGGCCTGCCCACTGGCCGTGACACTTGAACCACGGTGGAAAGAACAGCTCGTCATCCACACATACCATCACTGCTGATAAGGGAGGAGATCCCGTGCGCACCATGTGCAGATTGCCCAAATTCGTTCTCTGTTTCCTGTTGCTGCTCTGCCTGGCATGGCCGGCGATGGGCAATGCCGCGCAGGAGTTTTATTTCGAGGGCTCTCCTGATCGGGTGTTGCCGGACACTGTGCCGCCCAATGCCACTCGACAGAATTATCCAGGCCCAAAGCCCCCTTATCAGGCGCCGGCGGCGTCATATGACTATAACTGGAAAACGAAGAGCAAAAAGGGGGCGGATATCACCATCCGTCTCATGTACACGATGTACGAGCCGCTGAGTACGCGTTATGGGTACGGTGGGTATACCAAGTCCAATACCATGGCCGCCTTTCTCCATACAACGGGCTACACGCGCCAGTACCTCTGCCCGGACTCGAACCGGGGCAATGTCTGGGTGCTGCGCGGGACCAGCATCGACAACAAGGCTTTTTTGCAGACGTGTACTGGCGATGTTGCCAAGATGATCGTCGCGGCAAAAACAGCGCCTCAAACCTCCTACTCCGATATCGCGCTCCATAATTACTATTCCCACGACAAGTCGCTCGTCGACCAGCAGTTCTATGGGCACTACGGCAACGTCGCGGTCAGGGTCGAGGTGAAGATGACGGATGGCAGCGTGGATGCGGCCACCATCGGCCATGCGGCGCTGTCGAAACTCTCCGGCAAGGTTGTTGCGCAGGCTGTTGACGACAAAGCCCTGGCTCCCAAGGAGGAGGCGGTGGCGCCCAAGGACGCCGGGTTGGTCGTGGAAGCCGTGCCATCCCTCCTGGAAGTCGGCAGCGAGAGGACGGCGCTGATCCCGGCCTCGGAATTCTTGCCGGCAAAGGTGAGTGCGAAAACAGCACCCGGCGCAGAGGTGACCTTTGAGATTGTCAGCGGCAAGGCTGCGGAACTGCGGGCCGGCACCAGCAAGGGGACGCGCGTCAGCGCCAAGGCAGACAGCAAGGGGATGGCCGAAACGCTCTTCTTCTACACCGGCGACAACATCAAGGCGCCTTTGACGTATGAGCTCCGCATCAGCACACCGGGCCACAAGGAGACGGTCAAGGTGCTGGTCGGCCTGGGCCTGGCATTCGACCGCATCGTGGCGGTGAAGGCGGATCGCCTCGACACCCATGTCTTTACCTTGAGTGTCAGAAGCCGCTTTTATCCCAAGCTCGACTTGGCCAATTATCTCCTCCGGGCGCACCAGTCCGGACTGTGGGGAGACCGCCGCATCGGCATCAAGCTCAAGACCACCTGGCTCAACCCGCCGGCCGGGATGTTGCCCGAACCCTCGTTCCAAGGCACGACGAAGGTGGTGACCGACAAGAAGTACGGCAACGTGCTGGCCGTGGCCTCTGGGGAACCGCAATATTATCAGACCAGCTTCGCCTATCCTGCGGTGGTGATGCAAAGCGACGGCAAGCATTCCTACCGGGTGAACGGCGGTATTGTGCTGCTGGATGCCAACGACAAGGAGTCCGGCTTTATCCGGGAGGGGATGACGCAGGGCCAGGCCCTGGCCATCGTGGCGCGGGACACGCCGGAACACTGGCTCACCAGCCTTGTCTGTTCGCTGGAGGCGCAGGACGAGGTGCAGTATCTGATGCTGGAAACCGCCAAGATGCTGCCGGGCGGCGATGTGGTCGATGCCCTGACCACCGCAACCGGGCTGATGTGCAAATTCGGCCAGGGCGAATACGAATCGCTCTTCTACGATCTGGGCACGGTCGTGGGCGGCAAGTATCTTGACCATCTCAACGAGCCGGATGTCCTGAAGAAACTGACTCCCAAGCAGCAGGAGGCGGCCAAGCTGGCGAAGAAGGCGTACGATGATCTCGACGAGTACAAGCAGCGCGAGGAGCGGGACAAATGGCTTGGCGAGGCGGGCAAGCGGCTACGGGAGAGCAAGGCCAGCCCGCCGCCTGAAAAACCTCTGCCGCCGCCCGCTGAATCGACCAGCTCCAGCAGCAGGGGCGGGAGCGCGCCCGCGACGACACCTGCACCCGCTGCACCCGCATCCGGCGGCCAGGACAATCCCCTGTCCAAGGCCGGTGATGATCTAAAGAAGAGTGTGGAGGATCTCCAGAAATCCTTTGAGGACATGGGCCAGAGTTTCAAAAACATCTTCAAATAGGTGACAACCATGCTGCTCCAGACACTGCAGGAGATTGCCGCAGGGCAAGGGTTGACGATAACGGAAAAGAAGGGACTCTACACCCTGGAACGGGTGGTGGCTGAACGCAAGAGCTTTCTCTGCCGCAAAAAACTCCTCTACCGCGCCAAGTTCCGCATTGTGGAGGAGAAGAAGGAGGTGCACTTCACCGAGCTGCTCAAGGAGAGCGGTTTTGGCCTCTCCTCCGGCAGCGTGGACACCGAGATGAGCCCCGGCTTCGGCTTCAGGAAAGAGACCTACAAAACCGGGCTGGGGCCGCGGGAAGGGACGATCGAGGAGCAATCGACGCTTTTCGGCAAGCAATACACCTACACCTTTGATTTCAGCACGGTGCGCAAGGCGGTGGAAAGCGCGGCCCAGGCCGCCGGCTACACCTTCCAGTGGAAGTTTTTTCTCTAGCGTGGGAGGGGTGCAGGGGGTATGCTGCCTGTCCATAATGCAAAGACAGCGGACCAACCCCCTATGGAACCACAACACAAAGCCAACCTTTCCCAAGTCTTCAGCCTGCCGGTCATAGTCGCCGCTCTCGGCTATTTCGTTGATATCTACGACCTGGTGCTCTTCAGCATCGTCCGGGTGCCGAGCCTCAAATCCTTTGGGCTTTCCGGCCAAGGGCTGATCGACAACGGCGTCTTTCTCCTCAACATGCAGATGGCCGGGATGCTGGTCGGCGGGATTCTTTGGGGGATCCTGGGCGATCGCAAGGGGCGGCTCACGATCATGTTCGCCTCGATCTTCATCTATTCGCTTGCCAACCTGGCCAACGGATTCGCCACCTCGCTGCCTGCCTACGCCGCGCTCCGGTTCATTGCCGGCATCGGTCTGGCGGGGGAACTGGGCGCGGGCATCACCCTGGTCTCCGAAATCCTGCACAAAAGCATCCGGGGATACGGCACCATGCTGGTCGCCTCGGTGGGCGTCTCCGGGGCGATCCTGGCCAATCTGGTGGCCACCACCTTTGACTGGCGCACGGCCTTTGTCATCGGCGGGGTGCTTGGCCTGTTGCTGCTCATCACCAGGATCAGAGTGGCCGAGTCGGGCATGTTCCGGGCCATGGATGACCGGGCAGGGATGCGGCGGGGGAACTTCCTGGCCCTGTTCACCGATGGAGAGCGGTTCCGCCGCTATCTCAACTCCATTGTGATCGGCATCCCCATCTGGTTCGTGGTCGGGGTGCTGATCACCTTTTCCCCGGAGTTTGCGAGCGCGCTGGGCACCACCGGTCCGGTCTCGGCCGGGAATGCGGTGATGTTCTGCTATCTGGGCTTGATCTTCGGCGATTTTTCCAGCGGCTTTTTAAGCCAGCTCCTGCAGAGCCGGAAAAAGGCCATCGGTCTCTTCATGCTGCTGACCATGGCCGGGATCGGTCTCTATTTCCTGCAGAGCGGGCAAAGCCCTGCCTTCTTCTACGGGGTCTGCACCCTGCTCGGCTTTGCCGGGGGCTACTGGGCGATTTTCGTCACCGTGGCGGCGGAGCAATTCGGCACCAACCTGCGGGCCACGGTGGCCACCACGGTGCCCAACTTCGTTCGGGGCATGGTGGTGCCGATCACCACGCTGTTCCAGCTGGGCCGCAGTTATCTCACCCTGGAAGGGAGCGCGCTGTTGGTCGGAGCACTCTGCCTGGCGGCAGCCTTCCTCGCCCTGGCCGGGTTGGAAGAAACCTTTCACAAGGATCTCGACTATTTCGAGGAATTTCTCTAACCGGCAGCCATCCTCCGGCTTACCGCCAGAGGGACTTCTTCGCCAGACCTTGACCCACCCACCCGCTTGCTCCCTCGCCCCGACTTTCCCCCTGCCGCCACAAGTAACTGCGTGCGAATGCGCCGAATTTTTCCCTTGACAGCAACCGGGCTTGAGGGTAAATGTGCCTGTTCTGAAAAAGACTGTCCATACAGCCCACGCCAGGGCTGTTTTTTTTAATGCCGGTTTGCCAAGGTATGGTGCCTTGACCGGCGCCAGGCGTAACCGCGCAACTGCATAAATGGAGTGGAAGACTTACCATGAAAGACCTTTCGAAAGTCCGCAATATTGGTATCAGCGCCCATATCGACTCGGGGAAAACCACCCTGACCGAGCGCATCCTTTTTTATACCCAGCGTATTCATGCGATCCATGAAGTACGCGGCAAGGACGGCGTCGGCGCCAAGATGGACTCCATGGAGCTGGAGCGGGAACGGGGCATCACCATCTGTTCCGCTGCCACCTACTGCGACTGGAAAGACCACTCCATCAACATCATCGACACCCCCGGCCACGTGGATTTCACCATCGAGGTTGAGCGGGCCCTGCGCGTGCTCGACGGCGCGGTGCTGATCCTCTGCTCAGTGGGCGGCGTCCAGTCCCAGTCCATCACGGTCAACCGGCAGATGACCCGCTACCGGGTTCCCCGGGTCGCCTTTATCAATAAATGCGACCGCACCGGCGCCAATCCCGAGAAGGTCATCAAGCAGCTCCGCGAAAAGCTGGGCCTGAACGCGGTGCCCATCCAGGTGCCCATGGGCCTTGAGGGCGACATGCAGGGGCTCATCGATCTGGTCAAGATGAAGGCCGTTTATTTTGACGGCGAAAACGGCGACAAGATCCGCATCGAGGATATCCCCGCCCAGTACAAGGATGAATGCGACGCCAAGCGGGAAGAGCTGCTGGACGCGATTTCCATGTTCTCCGACGAATTGATGGAGGCGGTGCTCGAAGGCTCCCCCACCGAGGAGATGATCATGGACGCGATCCGCAAGGGCACGCTCTCCTTGGAGTTCACCCCGGTGATGATGGGCTCCGCCTACAAAAACAAGGGCGTGCAGCTCCTGCTCGACGCGGTCAACGACTACCTGCCATGCCCCACCGATGTTGACAACTTCGCCTTGGATCTGGATCACGACGAGGCCGAGGTCAAGGTCACCAACCAGCCGGGCGACCCCCTGCTGGCGTTGGCCTTCAAGCTTGAGGACGGCCGGTACGGACAGCTCACCTACGTGCGCACCTACCAGGGCACCCTGAAAAAAGGCGATTCCATCGTCAACGTCCGGACCGGCAAGAAGGCCAAGGTCGGCCGTCTGGTGCGGATGCATTCCGACGAGATGGAGGAGATCGAGGAATCCGGCTCCGGCGACATCGTCGCCCTGTTCGGCATCGACTGCGCCTCCGGCGACACCTTCACCCGCGGCGATTACAACTTCTCCATGAGCTCCATGCATGTGCCGGAGCCGGTTATCTCCCTGTCCATCACCCCGGTGGACAACAAGGCCCAGGACAACATGTCCAAGGCCCTGAACCGTTTCACCAAGGAAGACCCCACCTTCAAGACCTATGTGGACCAGGAAACCCTGGAGACCATCATCTCCGGCATGGGCGAGCTCCATCTCGACGTCTACGTCGAGCGGATGAAGCGCGAATACAAAGCCGAGGTGACCGTGGGCGCGCCCCAGGTTGCCTACCGGGAGACCATCACCCAGCGGGCCGAGTTCAACTACACCCACAAGAAGCAGACCGGCGGCTCCGGCCAGTTCGGCCGCGTTGCCGGCTACATCGAGCCCATGGAAGAGGGCGAGTACGAGTTTGTCGACCAGATCGTCGGCGGCTCCATTCCCCGTGAATACATCCCCTCCTGCGACAAGGGCTTCCAGAAATGTTTGGAAAAAGGCTCCCTGGTCGGCGCCCATGTCACCGGGGTGCGCTGCGCCATCAACGACGGCGCCTCCCATGCCGTGGACTCCTCGGATATCGCCTTCCAGCTGGCTGCCATGGGCGGCTTCAAGGAGGCATACATGAAGGCCAAGCCGGTTATCATGGAGCCGATCATGAAGGTTGCGGTCGAGGGCCCCACCGAGTTCCAGGGCTCCATCATGGGCAGCCTGAACCAGCGGCGCGGCATGATCATCGGCACCAACGAGGAAGACGCCTACACGGTCATCGAGGCCGAGGTGCCGCTTTCCGAGATGTTCGGCTACTCGACCGATCTTCGCTCCTTGACCCAGGGCAAGGCGGAGTTTACCATGGAATTTGCCACTTACCGTCCGGTGCCCAAGAGCGTTGCCGAAGAGTTGATCGCCAAAGCCCAGAAAAAAGACAAAAAATAGGATACCGCCATGCTGAAACAAGAGCTGATTGAAAAGAATCCCATCCGCCACCTGAAGGGTGAAAGCGACGCCAAGGAATCCAGCAGGATGGGATTGGTCATGGCGCGGGCCGGCGTAGGCAAAACCGCGCTGCTGGTGCAGATCGCCCTGGACACCCTGATGAACGACAAGCAGGTTGTCCATGTCAGCGTCGGGCAGAGCCTGGACAAGACCAAGCTCTGGTACGACGACATGTTCAAGGATATCGCCGAGGTCTGCAAGCTTGACAACGCCGGGGAGATCCATGACTCGATCATGCACAACCGGATGATCATCACCTTCAACGAATCCAAGTTCAGCCGGGCCAAACTCGAAGAGCGGCTGCACGACCTGGTGCAGCAGAACGTCATCAAGCCGAGCTGCATGGTGGTTGACGGCTTTGATTTTGGCAAGACCGACCGCGCGGTGCTGGAAGGGATGCGGGATTTGGCCAATGCCATGAACCTGCAGATCTGGTTTTCCGCCGTGTGCGACGAGGGTACCGACAGCCAAGCCGGAGTGCCCGCCCCCTGCGCCGGCATGGAAGACCTGTTCAATACCGTTGTCCTCCTCCAGCCGGTTGCACAAAGCGACTGCATCGACCTGAAGATCATCAAGGGGTCCGCCGCGGTCAGCAAATGCGGCAAGCTTCTCAAGCTTGACACCAGAACCTTCATGATCCGGGAAGACTGCAAATAAGCAGTTGCGGCACAGCAGGTTCCACACAAGGCGAACGGCGCAAGCTGTCCGCCTTTTTTGTTGACCTTTTTCCGGAGAAAGGGCTACTCTTGCCAAAATTCAGCCCTTATTTCAGGATGGATGATACCCCATGAAATTCAGACCGTGCATCGACCTCCACCATGGCAGGGTAAAGCAGATTGTCGGCTCCACCCTTTCCGACGGACAGCAGGAGAGCCTGACCACCAACTTCGCCTCGGACCAGCCGGCCTCGCACTATGCCGAGATGTACAAGGCGGACCGCCTGTTCGGCGGCCATGTGATCATGCTGGGGCCCGGCAACGAAGCCGCGGCCACGGAGGCCTTGCAGGCCTTTCCCCAAGGGCTGCAAGTGGGCGGCGGGATTACGGCGGACAATGCCGCGCATTGGCTGGACCTGGGAGCCAGCGCGGTGATTGTCACCTCGGCGGTGTTCAAGGACGGGGTGGTGCATGAAGACCGCCTTGCCGAGTTGGTCCGGCGGGTGGGCAAGGACCGATTGGTCCTTGACCTGAGCTGCCGGAAAAAAGGGGATGCCTATTATATCGTTACCGACCGGTGGCAGAAATTCACCCAGGTCGCGATTTCCGCGCAGTCGCTGGAGTATTTCGCCGGCCACTGCTGCGAGTTTCTCATCCACGCCGTTGACGTGGAGGGCAAATGCGGGGGCATCGAGGAAGAACTCACCTTCCTGCTCGGCCGGTTCAGTCCCATCCCCACCACCTATGCGGGCGGGGTGAAGAATCTTGCCGATCTTTACCGGGTCAAGGAATTGGGACTGAACCGCCTGGACGCCACCATCGGCAGCGCCCTGGATATCTTCGGCGGCACCGGCATCACCTATGCCGAGGCAGTGGCCTTTAACCGGCAGGAAGGATGCTGAGCGTGGATCAGAACCTCGACCCGCATCAACCCGCCGACCCTGCCGGAGAAACCGAACAGCTGACCCTCCGGATCGACCGCGACCTATTCCGCGCCTTTCAACGGGGGGTCTGGATCATCGTCCATGAAACCGGCAGGCCCAGGATTGAGATCATGAATGAAATGGTGCGCGATTTTCTGATAAAGCACGGTTGCTGACCAACCCTTCCTTGACCGCGCGCTCAGCCTCAGCTACTATGTGGACTAAGCCGTTATCGGAAACAATGTCTTCGCTGGATGGTCAATACGGCAGCAGCGCCGCTACACTGCGGCTGGCGGCCATGGTTATTTTATAACGGCTCCTAAACGATAAAAATAGGTCTGCTGATGCCCGGGGCTCCCCTGACCAACGAACAGCGCTTCGCACGGATCCAGAAATATATCGAGCGGATGCCCAGCCTGTCCACCACGGTGACCAAGGTTCTGGAGATCTGCAATCGCCCCAACACCTCGGCCAACGACCTGAACCGGGTCATCGCCCTGGACCCGGTCCTGACCGGACAGGTGCTCAAGCTCATCAACTCGGCCTATTATTCCCTGCCCAATCAGATCAGTTCCCTGACCCGGGCGATCATCATGCTCGGGATCAACACCGTGAAAAACCTGGCCCTGAGCACTGCGGTCCTGGGCAGCATGGGCAGGGAAGACTCCTTCCGCTCGCTGTCCATGGATGCGTTCTGGACCCACTCCCTGTGCGTGGGGGTGATGGCCAAGGCCCTGGCGAAACTCAAGGCCATTCCTGGCATGCTGCAGGAGGAATTCTTTGTCGCCGGGCTATTGCACGATCTGGGGAAGATTCCGCTGAACAACTGCTTCGCCGAAGAATACCGTCAGGCCCTGGATTTGTCGGCCATTGAACAGGGACCACTGCCGAGAGCCGAAGAGGTGCTGCTGGGCTTCGACCACAGCAGGGCAGGGAAGATGATCGCCGACAAGTGGCAGCTCAATCAGGGGCTCACCGAAATGCTCCGCTTCCACCACGCCCCGGAAAACGCCTCCCCGGAAAACCAGCAAATGATCGCGGTGGTAGCCCTGGCCAACACCTACGCCAACCTCTTTGACGTCGGTTCAGCCGGCGACCGCTACCCGGACATGTCCAGGGTCGACGAGCTTCTCACCCAGGTCGGCCTGAAATGGCATGATCTTTCAAGCCTGCACACGGTTGTTGAGCAGGAAATCGAAAAGGCCCAGGTTTTTCTCCAGGTCGCCAGGGAGACATCATGAGCATGAAAGTCAGATTCTGGGGGGTCCGGGGCTCCATCCCCTGTCCCGGGCCAAAAACCATGAAGTATGGCGGGAACACGGCCTGCATAGAGCTCCGTTTCCCGGAAATCAACCGCCTCATCATCATCGACGCCGGCTCCGGAATCAGGGAATTGGGCAATTTCATGATGGCCAACGATTTCAAGAGTGGCCCGATCAACACCGATATCTTTCTGACCCACACCCACTGGGATCACATCATGGGGTTTCCCTTCTTCACCCCCATCTATGTGCCGGGCAGCACGATCAGGGTCCACGGCCCGGTCAGCTTCGAAGGCGACACCCTGGAGAAGATCGTGGGCGGCCAGCTGACCTACCGGTATTTTCCGGTTCGCCAGGCGGAACTCGCCGCCAAGATTGAATATCATGACCTCAAGGAAGGGGAACTCGATCTGGGCGACGGCATCACCGTGACCGCCAAATACCTGAATCACCCCCTCCTCTGCCTCGGCTACCGCATTGCCTACCGGGGGAAGACGTTCTGCACGGCCTATGACACCGAGCCGTTCCGCAATGTTTTCTGCACCGACCCGGAAGACCCTTCCTATGACGAAGGCATGGCCACCGAAGGCGAAATGGTGGCCCAGGAACAAAACGGGGTTTTGGAACGCTTTTTTGCCGGGGTGGACCTTCTGGTCCATGATACCCAGTATACCCAGGAGGAATACCTGGCCAAGTTCCTGGGCTGGGGCCATTCGCCTTTTGAGCATGCGGTCGAGGCCGCCCAGCGGGTCGGGGTCAAAGCCCTGGCCCTGTTCCACCATGACCCCATGCGCACCGATGACCAGATCGACACCCTCGCTGAAAAATATTGCCTCCAGGCAGGGCAGGGCGGCACGGAGATCTTCTTTGCCAGGGAAGGCGAGGAGCGGGAGGTGTAAGGCGCAAGGCTAAACCATTTGAGTTTTCCGGCAATAATGTCGATGGGTATGGTGCCGGAATATCAAGGAGAAGCAATAACGCACGACCAGGAAACAGCCAGGGGGACGCAATGGTTATTTCCGATGAGATCAAATTTCCAAGACCGATACGAATCGATCCGTTTCGCTCGGAAAAAAAGGTCGACCGCATTGACGGCCTCACCCAGGTGGCGCGCATCGGCGCCTTCACCCGGGAATGGCAACGCAACCGGGAGGAACGTCGCAGGCAAGGGCAGACCCCTCTTCCCGCATCCGAGGAAAGCTCGGTGCGGCGGCTGGTGGAACAGGTCAATACCCGCCTGGAACACCAGAAGATCCTCATCCATCTTGTCCTCATCAAGGACGAACACGGCTATTCCCTCGACGTGTACGACTGCACCGGCAACGAGCAATGCGCCATCATCGGCGACGTGGTCATCGACCTGAACGATCTGCCGGTTCTCCTCAAAAATCTCCAGCAGGAAGCTGGGATTCTCCTCGACACCATCTCCTGATTCGCCCTTTCCCCCGCTTATTTTTCTTGTTGAAATCTAGGTTGAAACATGCTACCAATGCCTTTCATATTCTGAATGGTCATTCAGGATATAGGTGTTTCCCCCTAAAAAACAGGGAAGTTACGAGGTAAGGGATGTTGCTTGCAGAGCTGCTTATCGACCGAAAAGGCGAGATTCTGGATAGCTGGGTCGATCAGGTTCTGACTACCTACCCGGAGGATGGCGCCCGGATCTTCAAAAAAGAGAAGGACCAGTTTGCCAACCCGGTGGGGTATGCGGTGAAGAGCAGCCTGTGGACGGTGTATGCCCTTCTCTTCGAGAAAAACGAGCCGGAGGGGATCGTGGATTCCCTCGAGCAGATGGTCCGGATCCGGGCGGTGCAGACATTTAATCCGTCCGAAGCGGTCTCCATGGCATACATCTTGAAGAGGGTCGTTAAGGATTTCTGCAGGAAGGACAATGTCACCGACCTTGAAGGCTGGCTGGCGTTTGAAGAAAAAGCCGACATCCTGGCCTACACCATGTTCGACCTGTATGCCGCCAGCAGGGAAAGGCTCTACCAAACCCGGATCGCCGAGATCAAAAGCGGCAATCACATCGTGACGGCCGCCGGGTGCCCTTCGAAGCTGATGGACGAAAATACCGCCCAAAAGGCGGAGCTTAAGACCATTGAAGTGTAAGTCTTGTAATAAAAACAGCCTTGCCGTTTCCCCGGCAAGGCCGGCATAAAGAGCCGTAACGGAATAGCCCGAAAACAGCAGTTTAACGGCAAGGGGTATTCCGTAACGGCTCCTAAACATGATGCGAGGTAACAGTACATGAGAATCCTGAATCCATTCATCGCAGTGTTGGCGCTTATCGCGGTCGCCCTCGTGGCCGCCCAGGTGCCGGGTGGGCAGGCCTTGATAGGGATCATCCTGCCCTATCTTGCCTTTGCCCTCTTCTTGGGAGGGTTTGCCTATCGCGTGCTGCAATGGGCGAAATCTCCCGTTCCCTTCCGGATTCCGACCACCTGTGGTCAGGCCAACTCCCTGCCCTGGATCAAGCAGAACAAGATCGATTGCCCCTCCACCAAACTCGGGGTCATCGCCAGGATGATCCTGGAGGTCTTCCTGTTCCGCTCCCTGTTCCGCAACACCAAGGCGGAGATGCACGAAGGGCCCAAGCTGGTGTACGGCTCCAGCAAATTTCTCTGGCTGTTCGCCCTGCTGTTCCACTACTGTTTCCTGGTCATCGTTCTGCGGCATATGCGGCTGTTCATGGACCCGGTTCCCGGCTTTGTCGCCGCCCTTGAGTTCGGTGACGGCTTTTTGCAGATCGGCGCCCCGGTATTCTACCAGACCGACGCCATCTTCCTCGGCGCCATCGCCTTTTTGTTCCTGCGCAGGGTGATGCTCTCCAACATCCGCTACATCTCGCTGCCCGCCGACTATTTCCCGCTGTTCCTGATCTTCGGCATCGGTCTCACCGGCATCCTGATGCGCTATGTCTTTAGAGCCGATGTGGTGGCGATCAAGCAGCTCACCCACGGCCTGACCACCTTTGCTCCGGCCATTGCCGCCGGGCAGATCAGCCCGGTTTTCTTCATCCATGTCTTCCTGGTCTGCGCCCTGCTGATCTACTTCCCCTTCAGCAAACTGATGCACATGGCCGGGATCTTCATGAGCCCCACCCGGAACATGATCAACAACAGCCGTATGGTGCACCACACCAATCCGTGGAACGACCCCAACATCAAGCCGCATTCCTATGCTCACTATGAAGACGAGTTCAGGGAGTTCATGAAGGACGGCGGAATCCCAGTTGATAAGGAATAAAAGCGATGGCGATAATGAAAGCAGACAAACTCGGTGTAAGCGTTGCGAAGGCTCCGTCCATGATGACCGGGGCTGTTCCGAAAAAGGACTGGTGGGATGTCGAGGCGGTCTTCAAGCCCGGCACCTATTGCTATCCCGCCAAGCCTGAAATCCACGAATACCATCAGAAAAACCTGCCCGGTGTCTTCGGCGGGACTCCCCGGACCTGGGATCCCGAGAGCGATGACTGGAAGCTGCCGGAAAACTGGAAGGAGATCATCCTCCAGGGGCTCAAGGAACGGCTGGACAAGTTCCGCTCCCTCAAGGTCTTCATGGACTGCTGCGTGCGTTGCGGCGCCTGCGCCGACAAGTGCCACTTCTTCCTGGGCACCGGCGACCCGAAGAACATGCCGGTTCTCCGGGCCGAACTCCTCCGCTCCGTATACCGGAACGATTTCACTCTGGGCGGCAAGATCCTCGGCAAGATGGCCGGCGGTCGTCCCATGACCTTCGGGGTGCTGAAGGAATGGTTCATGTACTACTATCAGTGCACCGAGTGCCGCCGCTGTTCGGTGTTCTGCCCCTACGGCATCGATACCGCCGAGATCACCATGATGGGCCGCGAGCTGCTCCATCTGGTGGGGGTCAACACCAACTGGATCCTGGAGCCGGCCGCCAACTCCAACCGCACCGGCAACCACATGGGGCTCCAGCCCCACACCTTCAAGGATAACATCGAGTATCTCTGCGACGACATCGAGGAGATCACCGGCATCCGCTGCAACCCGACTTTCAACCGCAAGGGCGCCGAGGTGCTGTTCATCACCCCGTCGGCCGACGTTTTCGCCGAACCCGGCATCTACACGGCCATGGGCTACCTGCTGCTTTTCGAGCACATCGGCCTGGATTACACCTGGTCCACCTATGCTTCGGAAGGCGGCAACTTCGGTCTCTTCACCAGCAACGAACTGATGAAGAAACTCAACGGCAAGATGTACGCCGAGGCCAAGCGGTTGGGGGTCAAGTGGATCCTGGGCGGCGAATGCGGCCACATGTGGCGGGTGCTCCATCAGTACATGGACACCATGAACGGCGCCCCGGACTTCCTGCAGGTGCCCACCTCGCCCATCACCGGAACCCGTTTCGACAACGCGGCCTCCACCAAGATGGTCCACATCAGCGAGTTCACCGCCGACCTGATCAAGCACGGCAAGCTGAAGCTTGATCCGAAACGCAACGACCACCGGATTGCAACCTACCATGACTCCTGCAACCCGGCTCGTGCCATGGGCTTGCTGGATGAGCCCAGGTATGTTTTGCAGAATGTTTGCAATAATTTCCACGAAATGCCGGAAAACACCATCCGTGAGTCAACCTTCTGCTGCGGCAGCGGCACCGGCTTGAACACCGATGAGATCATGGAACTGAGAATGCGGGCAGGGTTGCCGAGGGCCAACGCGGTCAAATATGTACGCGAGAAGCATGAGGTCAATATGCTCTCCTGCGTATGCGCCATCGACCGCGCCACCTTGACGAGTCTGATGAACTACTGGAATCCCGACGTGGAGGTCTGCGGCGTGTCAGAGCTGGTTGGCAACGCCCTGGTCATGGAAGGAGAAAAAGAGCGCGAGACGGGGCTGCGTTTTGAACCGCTTGCTGGAATGGAAGGGTGAGAGCCATGTACGGTAAAGGAAGAATCATACCCGCTTTGATTATATTTTTGGGCCTCATGACATCCCCGATCTGGTTTAAATCCGGGGATGCCAGCAAAATGCCTAAACCTGAAAAACCAAAGGACTACACGGAGTGTGTTGCGCCGACTGCGTACATGCGCACCTCGCACATGGTGCTGCTCAACCAGTGGCGCGATGACATCCTGCGACAGGACGGAGCCCGCACCGGGAAAACCCCCAACGGCACCGAATATGTACGGAGCCTGCAGAATGGCTGCATGAAATGTCACAGCGACAAGAAAAAGTTCTGTGACACCTGCCACAACTATACCTCCGTGAAACCGTATTGTTGGGATTGTCATCTCCAGCCGAAGGAGGCGATGTAACATGGATAGCAAGAGAAGAGATTTTTTGAAAATTGCCGGGCTCACCGCCATTGCCGGCATTGCCGCACCCTCGGCTTTTAACTCCCTGCTCAAGGGCGAGGCTGTAGCCTCCGAGCATGGCGAGGCGGCTGCGGCTGGCGCCCACGGCGCTGCGGCGCCCACCGGCAAACGCTGGGGCATGGTCATTGACGTCAAGAAGTTCGCCGAGAACCCAGGGCTTGCGGAAAAATGTGTCTCCACCTGCCACGCCATCCACAATGTGCCGGATTTCGGCAACAAGAAGGATGAGATCAAGTGGATCTGGGTGGACTCTTTCAAGCATGTGTTCCCGGACGACAGCAGCCACTACAAGCAGCCGGAGGCCCTGGATTCCCTGCCCATCCTGACCCTGTGCAACCACTGCGACAACCCGCCCTGCGTCCGGGCCTGCCCCACCCAGGCAACCTTCAAGACCAAGGACGGCGTTATCGCCATGGACTACCACCGCTGCATCGGCTGCCGGTTCTGCATGGCTGCCTGCCCCTACGGCGCCCGGAGCTTCAACTGGCGCGACCCGCGCGGCAAGAACGCAAACGGCCAGCCGTTCATCAAGGCGGAAAATCCAAAATTCCCCACCCGGATGCGCGGGGTTGTGGAAAAATGCAATTTCTGTGTGGAGCGCCTCGCCATCGGCCAGATTCCGGCCTGCGTTGAAGTCGCAGCCCAGACCAAGGCCCTTGTCTTTGGCGATCTGAACGACCCCGCCTCCGAGGTCAGCCAGGTACTGAAGACAACCTTCACCATCCAGCGGAAACCCTCTGCGGGGACACATCCATCCCTCTTCTATATTATTTGAGGTAAAGACCATGATCGAAAAAGCATTAAAAGGAAGCACAGGGTACTGGGTATGGATGCTCTTCCTGCTCTCCATAATGGGTGTAGGCGGCCTCTGTTACGTGCAGCAGTTTAACTACGGTCTGGGCATCACCGGCATGAGCCGGGATGTGACCTGGGGCGTGTACATCTCCCAGTTTACCTTTCTGGTCGGTGTGGCAGCCGGCGGCCTGATGCTGGTGCTGCCATATTACATTCATAACTACAAGGCCTTCGGCCGTATCGTCATCCTCGGCGAATTCATGGCCATTGCGGCCATCGCCATGTGTCTGATGTTCATCATCGCCGACCTGGGCCAGCCCATGCGCGCCATGAACGTACTGCTCCATCCCACCCCGCATTCCATGCTGTTCTGGGACATGATCGTCTTAAACGGCTACCTGGTCCTCAACATCCTCTGCGGCTGGGTGGTCTTGCAGTCCGAGTATAAAGGGATCAAGTACCCCAAATGGATCAAGCCCTTTATCTACCTCTCCATCCCTTGGGCGATCAGCATCCACACCGTCACCGCCTTTCTGTACTGCGGTCTGCCGGGCCGCCATTTCTGGCTCACCGCCATTCTGGCCCCCCGCTTTCTGGCCTCGGCCTTTGCTGCCGGGCCGGCCCTGCTGATGGTCATCGCCATGATCCTCAAGCGGACCACCAAGTTCGACGTGGGCCGCGAAGCGCAGGACAAGCTGGTGACCATCATCGGCTATGCAGCCATGCTGAACTTCTTCTTCCTGGGCTGCGAATTCTTTGTTGCGTATTACAGCCAGTTTCCCGGCCACATGCACACCCTGGATTACCTCTTCTGGGGTCTTGGCCATGGCGATCAGGTCTATAATAACCTGGTGCCCTTCATGCGGGCCTCCGTGGTCATGGGGTTGGCGGGTATCGCCCTGATCTTCGTCTCCCGGGCAAAACAGTCCGACGGGTTGCTGGTGGTTTCCTGCCTCCTCATCTTCTTCGCCTTCTGGATCGATAAGGGCCTTGGCCTGGTGCTCGGCGGTTTTGTTCCGAACATGATGGACCAGGTCACCGAGTATTACCCCAGCGCCCAGGAGCTCGGCATCACCGCAGCCATCTGGGCCACCGGCTTCTTCATCCTCTCCATCCTCTACAAGGTGGCGATCAGCGTCAAGCTCGAGAAGGAAGCCTAAAAACAGCTTCTGTGCTGCATGGTTGGTTCAAGGCAAGCTCCATACAGGGGCTTGCCTTTTTTTATGCGCGATCCGCCGCACGGTCCCATGCACGAATAATATGGGTGGTTTGCCTGGCGGTTATGTTGTATTCTACCGATATCGTTGAAAATTGATCCTGCTGTGTTCCCGTTTTCCGCAATGGACACCACAAGGCTGAGTGCACCATGACGCCATCACCCGCATCCAACAAACCGGCAATCGCCTCTGTCCTCGACAAGATCGGCAACACCCCGCTGGTGCCGATCAAACGGTTGAATCCCCTGAAAAAGGTGGCCATTTACGCCAAGCTTGAGGCCTTCAACCCCGGCGGCTCGATCAAGGACCGGGTGGCGCTCAACATGATTGAAACCGCCGAGGCAGAGGGCGAACTGACCCCGGACAAGATCGTGCTGGAGGCCACCAGCGGCAACACCGGCATCGGCTTGGCCATGGTCTGTGCGGTCAAGGGCTATAAATGCCAGCTGATCATGCCGGAATCAGCCTCCATCGAGCGGCGCAAGATCATGCAGGCCTTTGGCGCCGAGATCCTCCTCACCCCCGGCAAACGCGGCACCGATGGGGCCATCGAGCAGGCCTATGCCCTGGCCCGCCAGTACCCGGATCGCTATTTTCTCACCGACCAGTTCAACAACGCGGCAAACTGGCTGACCCATTACAAGACAACCGGCCCGGAGATCTGGGAGCAGACCGGGGGCAAAGTCACCGATATCGTCGCCACCCTGGGCACCTCCGGCACGGTCATGGGGTTGTGCCGGTATTTTGCCGAGCACCACCCGGAGGTGCGCATCACTGCGGTGGAGCCCTTTCTCGGCCACAAGCTGCAAGGGCTCAAAAACATGAAGGAGTCCTATACTCCCGGAATTTTTGATAAAAAATTGCCATTTCAGATCATCAATATCCCGGATGAAGAGGCCTTCACCACCGTCCGCCTCCTGGCCCGCAAAGAGGGGATCTTTGCCGGAATGAGCTCCGGGGCGGCCATGTCCGCGGCCCTGACCCGCGCCGCCCAATTGAAGGAGGGGGTGCTCGTGGCCATCTTCCCCGATGGCGGCGAAAAGTACCTGTCCACCGAGCTTTTCAGCAAGCAGGAAGCGGAGGAGTCCCAACAGGCGGAGCTGCGCTTTTTCAATACCCTTTCCCGCAAGAAAGAGGTATTCCGACCCATTGTCGCGGACACC
>JAJZPC010000039.1 GCA_021811385.1 Deltaproteobacteria bacterium
GGTATTACCTGAATTGGGGCGGTCAGTTCGAGAACCAGCAGCGGGCCATGTCCCGCCTGGCGGTTATTCTCCCCATCTGTCTGGCCCTGATTTTCATCCTGCTCTTCTCCTCTTTCGGAAACATGAGACAGGCCTCCCTGATCATCCTCAACATCCCCTTTGCCCTGATAGGCGGTATCGTTGCCCTGTTCCTGCGCGGGCTGCCGCTCTCGGTATCCGGGGCCATCGGCTTCATCGCCCTGTTCGGGGTGGCGGTGCTGAACGGAATCGTCATGGTGTCCTACTTCAACAAGCTGCGCGAGGAGGGGATGGGGCTCGATGACGCCATCATGAGCGGGGCGGCCATCCGGCTCAGGCCGGTGCTGATGACCGCCCTGGTGGCGTCCTTGGGCTTCATTCCCATGGCTCTTTCCCACGGCACCGGCGCCGAGGTGCAGAGGCCGCTGGCCACGGTGGTCATCGGCGGACTTATCACCTCGACCCTTCTCACCCTGGTGGTCCTGCCGACCCTCTACCGCTGGTGGGAGAAAAGAGCGGAGATGAAATTAAACCAAAAGGAGATAGCCCAATGAAACAGATCATTGCCTTCATCAAACCGGCTGTGCTGGAAAGAGTAACGGAAGCCCTGCGGGTTATGGACGGCTTGACCGGCATGAGCGTTATGGAGATACAAGGCTTCGGACAAGGAAAGGGGATTTCGTTCCGAGACCGGGGTGATACGGAGATAACCTATTTTTGCAAGATGGCCCGGATTGAGTTGATGGTTTCCGATGCCAACGCCGGGAAGGTGGTGGACACCATTCAGCAAAAGGCGTGGACCGGAGAGAAGGGGGAAGGAAAAATTTACGTCCTGGGCGTTGAAGAGGCCGTGCGGATACGGACCAATGAACGCGGCGAGACGGCGGTATAACCAAAACCAACGAAAAAAAGGAGATTGAAGTCATGAAGAAAATAGGACAGTTCCTCACAGTAATCTTGGGCCTGATCCTGGCTGGCTGCGCGGTCAGTAATCAGGCCCTGTTGGGTCAACGCAACGATGTGTTCCGGGTGGTTTCGGACGGGGCCGCGGGGGGAGCGGAGGAGGCATTTGTTACCGTGTCGGCCTCGATAAAGACCCACAAATATTCGCCGATTCTTTTTGAGCCATCCAAGCACGGCAAGGATGAATATCAGCTTTTTGTCGATATCAACGGACAATCCATCAAGATGCCCATGGAGATGCACAACGAAACGACTGCAACCGATCCGCATACAGATCCGGAGAGCGGCGAAGGGGTGAGGTATCTCTACAAGACCACAATCCGCTTAAAGCCAGGAACATACACCTTCACGGCATCCCTGCCCACTGAAGATGTTTCCGTACGCCAAGAAATAGTGATTCCAATTGAGGGCAAGACCATTATCATCAAACCAACGTACCGAGGATTAGCAAGAAAAAAAGTACCTTCGCTCCGCTGGCGTCCTGATTTCAGGGATGGAGTCAAAGGGCTTGACATCGTGACCGAGTAACCATTTTGGAGTCACCCCTATGCCATCTCGCCATCAAAATAAAAAACTTGTGACGGGTGGCATGGGGAAATTGCTCCGTGCAAGGCGCGGGAAAATGTTTGACATGTCGCATGGCTCTGAGTAATATAGCGAGCTTTATTGCTGGGCGGATTTTTTTGCGCTTTCGACGGTGTTTCCGTAAGAGTGCGTGACGCAAGGCTCCAGCTGCTGCAAGACAGCAAAATGTGAAGAAGGCCAACGAGAGGCCGCAACAGAAGAGAAAAAGGAAGACGATCATGAGCAAGAGAACTTTTCAGCCCAGCAACCTCAAAAGGCACCGTACCCATGGCTTCCGGGCCAGAATGCAGACAAAAAACGGGCGGGCCGTCATCAACCGTCGTCGGGCCAAGGGCCGCAAGCGGCTGACCGTCTAGTTTTCGTCCGGACGAACAGCACTGCTCGCGTAGTATGAAAGCCCAGGCCCTCCCCAAGGCCATGTTGCTGGTCAAGCCCTGGCAGTACAGGTTGGTTTACGACCAGGGGAAAAGGGTGCGCGGCCGGAACTTTACGCTGATCCATGTGCCGAACAGCACCGGTGGCAACAGGCTGGGCATAAGTATCCACGGAGTACGGCAGGCTGTTCAGCGGAACAGAATCAAGCGGATAATCCGGGAATTTTTCCGTCATAATCGAGAGTTTATCGAGCCTTTTTCCGATGTGGTTTTTGCCGTGCGTCCCGGGTTTGTCCCCAATTCTCCACAAGAGGTAGAGGCGGCCGTGGGCGCACTTCTTGCCCGGCGTACGGATCCCGGTAAGGTTGTCGCTCCGGGCGCGGTGGCGGTGGAGATCTCGTGATTTCCCCGTGTGCGCCATATTTTCCGAATGCGGCAGGTTCCCCGTCATTTTTACGAGATTATCAGGATTGGATGTGAAAAGAATTTTCATTGCCCTGATACGGGGCTACCAGCTGTGTATCTCCCCTTTGTTTGCGCCGAGTTGCCGTTTCTCTCCCACCTGTTCACAGTATGCCATAGAAGCCCTGGCCCTCCACGGGACGGCCCGCGGTCTGTACCTTACTCTGCGCCGCCTTCTTCGCTGCCATCCCTTTCATCCCGGCGGGTTTGATCCGGTGGACAGATCTTTTTGAGGTGGCTGCCGGCGGCGTTGTCCGGGGGCTTCAGGCCTGCCCAACTTAAAATAGTGCCTGATAAGGATTGATTTCATGGACACACAGAGAATGTTTTTGGCCATTTTCCTTTCGCTGGCCATCTTGCTTGGGTATCAGTATTTTTTTGTCCCAACTCCTCCTCCGGTCACGGAAAGCACTGTCGCATCCTCCCCAAACGGCAAGGGTGAGGATAAGAGCGTTGCCCAGGCGCAGGCTCCCGTTGCCGCGGCAAGCCTGTTGGCTGCCCAGCCCGCTAACGCTGCGGTCCGGAAAGGGCGTGAGATTCCGGTAAGCACCAACCTCTACTCGGCGGTGGTGACGGAGTCCGGCGGCATGGTGAAAAGCTTCCGGTTGAAGGATTATCGGGAGGCGCTTGCCAAGGATTCCGGAAATAAGGAACTTCTCCAGCCAAAGGGCGGCGACACTCTTCCCCTGAATTTTTCCTGGGGGATTGAGCCGGGCAGCATTCCTCCGGTGGTATATGAGGCTGGCCCGGTCAAGACGGAGGGTGGCGGGACAACCCTGACCATGCGGGGCAAACTGCCCTCCGGGCTTGAGATTGTCCGCACCATGCGGTTTCTTGACCAGCAGTATCTGGTGGAATTGAGCGTCGAGGTGGTCAACAATACCGCCACCCCCCTGCAGGGCGCCCCGTATCTGACCCTTGACAACCGGCCCTTTTCCAAAGGGAACGGGATGGTCTCGGTCGGCCCCGCCGTATTGCGCGATGGGGTGCTGGAGGAGATCAAGGCCGACGACCTGAAAAAGGGGAGCAAAAGCTTCACCGGCAAGATCGGCTGGGCTGCCTACGAGGATAATTACTTTCTCTGCGGCATTGTCCCGGGCATCGGCGAACAGCACACCGCGCATTTTTCCCTGCAGGATGAAAACAGGGTGACCACGGTCTTGGCCGGGGCCAGCGACGTCATCCAGCCGGGCCAGCGTCAGCAGTATACCTACTCGGTGTATTTCGGCCCCAAGACCATGGGGGCGCTCAAGGCCGCCGGCCATGAGCTGGAGCGCAGCATCAATTTCGGCTGGTTTGACGTGATGGCCAAGCCGACCCTCTATCTGCTCAATTTTCTCCACAAATATGTGGGCAATTACGGCGTGGCCATCATTCTGGTGACGGTGCTCATCAAGCTGCTTTTCTGGCCGGTGAGCCAGAAGGGCATGAAGTCCATGAAGACCATGCAGAAGCTGCAGCCCAAGATGGCCAAGCTGCGCGAGAAATACAAAGACGACAAGCAGATGCAGCAGCAGGAGATGATCAAGCTGTACCAGACCTACAAGGTAAATCCGGTGGGCGGCTGCTTGCCCATGGTCATCCAGATCCCGGTATTTTTCGCCCTGTACAAGGTGCTGCTCCAGACCATCGAGCTGCGGCACGCGCCTTTTTTTCTCTGGATCGCGGATCTCTCCGCCCCGGACCGGTTGCCGATCGGTTTTGATCTTCCGTTCATCGGAGGAATCCCGGTGTTGACCCTGTTGATGGGGGCAACCATGTTTTTGCAGCAGAAAATGACCCCGGCCACCGGGGATCCCACCCAGCAGAAGGTAATGATGTTCATGCCGGTCATCTTTACCTTCATGTTCCTCAACTTTGCTTCCGGGTTGGTCTTGTACTGGTTTGTCAACAACCTGCTGTCCATCGGGCAGCAGTATCTCGTGAACCGGCAAGAGGCCGCGTAAGGCGGGTTGAATTAAGGAGCGCAAGGGGCAGCCCCTGAGCCACAGTTGCCAAGAGAAGACGCCGGGCTGCCAGAGAGTGGCCTGAGATGGAGGAATCATACGATGTCTGCCAAGATGGAATATAAGGGAACGGATGTTGAAGAGGCGATCGGCAATGCCTGCGCCGCTCTGAATGTGGCGCGGGAAGAGCTTGATATCCGCATAATCTCCACCGGTTCCACCGGTATTTTCGGGCTGGGCAGGAAAAAGGCGGCGGTGCAGGTCTCGCTCAAAAAAGAGGGCGGGCAGGAGCAGACGCGGCCGGCTCCTGAGAAAAAGGCGCATGCGCCAAAGGCCAGGCCGGAGCGGCCCGCAGCGGAGAAAAAACCGAGTACGCCAAAGCCCAGGCCTGAACAGTCTGCTGACAACGACGAGCCCGAGGAGGTGGTGGGAGATCCTGTCTCCGCCGAGGAGATGGAGATGATCCGGGCCGATGTCGCCAAGATCCTGGAACTCATGGGATGCCCTTCGCAAGTCGGCGTGGAGCAGGATCAGAACAACAAGGTGCATGCCAAGATCACCGGCGAGTTTGTCGACATCCTTGTCGGGCCGGAGGGGCAGACCCTTGACGGCTTGCAGTATGTGATGCGCAAGATCATCACCAGGAAATTTCCCCAGAAGGTTCTTTTCGCCCTCGATGCCGGGGGATTCCGGGAGAACCGGATGGGGGAGCTCCAGGCGCGGGCTCTGCGTCTGGCCCAGGAAGTCAAGGAAACCGGCAAGACCAGAACCATTCCCGCCATCAATCCCGCGGAACGGCGCATGGTGCACATGGCCCTGCAGGACGACACCGAGATCCGAAGCCGCAGCGTCGGCGAAGGATTGTTCAAAAAAGTGCTCATCTATCTGCCTGGTAAAGGGCGCCGGCGTTCGCCGCGAAAGAGGAAGGGCGGAGAAAAGACGGAGTAGTTCGCTCAAGGCGGCTGTGACCGCGACGTTGTCGAGACCGAGCCGTTTGGTGGGCAGTCCGGCATGGCGCTGCCCGGCGCCGCCGATTTCATAAGGCAAGAAACGTATGGTAATGCCGGATTTCCCGGATTTCAACGAAGCGACCATTGCCGCCATTGCGACGCCGCCCGGCGCCGGCGGCATCGGCATCATCCGGGTGAGCGGCCTTCAAGCCCACGCTATCCTCCAGCAGCTTTTTCAACCGAAAAATCCCCAGCGCACATTCATCAGTCACCGGCTCTATTTCGGCGCCATTGTCCATCCCAAAACCGGGGCGGCCATTGACGAGGTTCTCGCCGTCTATATGCGGGCGCCGCGGACCTACACCAGGGAAGATGTGGTGGAAATCCACGGCCACGGCAGTTATCTGCTGCTGCAGGAGATCCTGGCCCAGATCGTCACGTTCCCTGCCACCCGTCTGGCCGAGCCCGGGGAATTCACCAAGCGGGCCTTTCTCAACGGCAGGATCGATCTGACCCAGGCGGAGGCGGTTGCCGAGCTGCTGGGCGCCAAAACCAGGGAGGGCGCCCATCTTGCCGTGAGCCAGCTTCGCGGGGGGTTGCACGGAGAGATCTGGAAAATTCGTGACGCGCTGGTCGCGGTTCGTGCTATCATGGAGGTGGCCATCGATTTCCCCGATGAAGAGGTGGAGATCCTCGACGCCCAGGCGCTGAAAACGAGATTGGCGCGGGAGGTGGAAGAGCCCCTGGCCAAATTGCTGGCCAGGGCGGAGGGAGGAAAAATCATCCGGGAAGGGATCTCCGTGGTCATTCTCGGCAGGCCCAATGTCGGCAAATCAAGCCTGCTCAACGGTCTTCTCAGGGAAGAGAGGGCCATTGTCACGGAGATTCCCGGCACAACCAGGGACACCATCGAGGAGTGCCTGGACATCAAAGGGGTGCCGGTGCGCATTGTCGATACGGCCGGCATCCGGGAAACCTCCGAGGCGGTGGAAGAGATCGGCATCCGGAGAGCCCGGCAAAAGCTTGGTGAGGCGGATCTGGTTTTGCTGGTCCTTGACGGGGTGGAAGGGGTGCGGGACGAAGACCGCGCCCTGTTTGCGGTGGCTGCGGACAAGAAGGTCGTGGTGGCGGTGAACAAGATCGACAGGGCGACCGCCTTGGATCTTGGCCCCTACCACGAGGCCTTTCCCGGAATGCCCGTTGTCGCCATTTCCGCCACAACCGGCGAGGGTATCCGTAATCTGGAGAATGCGGTGTACGAGGCGGCCACGGGCGGGTATGGCCTTCAGGAGGCAGGGGTCGCCGCGCCGAACGTGCGGCATGCCGCCGCCCTGCAATGCGCCCTTGTCGCGGTTCGACAGGTTGGGGAGGGGTTGGCCGCGGATCTGCCTCCTGATCTTCTGGCCATTGATCTCCAGGGCGCCCTGGCGTTCCTCGGGGATATTGTTGGGGAAACCACCACGGACGATGTGCTGGATATGATTTTCGCGGAGTTTTGTCTCGGTAAATAGCCAACGATGCAAAGCAGCAGTGCAACGGCGGCAGTGAAACGGCGAAGGAAAAATCATGGCCTCAGGTAGAAAACTCAAAGAAATCGACCTTGACGAGCAGATTGAATTCCTGAAAAAAGTACATTTTTTCCATGGGTTCGATGATCATGAACTCAAGCAGTTCCTCCAGGTGAGCAAATGGCTCCGGGTGCCTGCCAACACGGTGATCATCAAGGAAGATACAACGGAGCGGGCTTTTTACATCCTGGTCCGCGGCGAAGTCCGGGTGGAAAAACGGTTGCCGGGAAAAGCGAAACCCATTCAGCTCACCACCCTTGCCACCGGGGATTGCTTCGGGGAAATGGCCCTGGTCACCGAAATAAAAAGGACCGCCGATGTGGTGGCAAGCACGGAATCCTTTATTCTCCGGGTCGAACCGGAGATTGTCAGCACCTCAAACGTTTTCCTGCAGCTGAAATTTTATAAGCGGTTTTGCGAACGGTTGGTCGCCAGGCTTGATTTGGCCAATAAAAGAGTTGCCGGGCGAGATGGCGAAGAAGCCACTCCTTCGATTTTGCAGAAGGTTCTTGCCGATGACAGTCCGCCGGAAGGGGAAGAAAGGCCGTCCAGGCCTCCTGTTAAACCGGTTCTGGGTCTGGGGCGGCCCGAGAAGGCGGAAAAAGCCAGGGCAGTCATTGCCCTTCCTCCCATGCCCGACAAGGATCATCGGCAGACCCCGGCCAAGCTCCATCCCCGGGTGCATCCGGAGGCCGTCTTGCCGGTGAACCCCGCTGTTGCCGCGGAGTTGAGCGCCATGATGAAAGGCAGCTCGGGCATTGATAATACCCGGCGGCTGTCCGACTTGATCTCCCTTGATCCCGTGCTGAGTTGCCGGGTGATCCAGACCGCCAACTCGCCATTTTACCGAAGAGCCAACATGGTGGGGACAGTCCCCCTTGCCATGGTTATTGTCGGGGTCAAGCAGATCCAGGAGGTGGTGGCCGATACCATCCGCGCGGCTAAATCCACGCAGGCTTTCAGCGGTTTTGCCCCGGTCTCCAAAGGGTTTTGGCAACATGCGGTGGTGGTCGGCAGAATCGCCGAGATGCTGCGGGATGTGATCCGAATAAACACCTCGGCGGATCTTTATCTATGCGGTCTTCTTCATGATCTTGGGATGCTGGTGCTGGATGGAATCTCGCCGAATTTTTACCCGCAGTTTACCCAGCCTTCGGAAGAGCTGCGGGATGTGGTCAGGGCGGAAAAGGAGTATATCGGCGTGGACCACGGCCAGGCGGGTGTCTGGCTTGCCGAGGGCATTGGTCTGCCGCAACCCTATCTGGACGTGATGCACTTTCATCATCAGCCGGAAAAGGCTACGACCAATCCGGTGCCTGTGGCCATGGTGAATCTGGCGAATATCTTCGCCTCAATGAAGGGCGCCTGTCTGGGGCAGCCCCAGGTGACAATGCAGGATGCCTTGCGCTCGTATTCCTGGGCGCTGATCCAGGAGCACCATCGCCCGTTCCAGGAGGTTAGTGTGCCGCAGTTTGTCAATTCGTTTGCCGCGGAACTTGACAAAGCCTGGGCCGGCATCACCGGGGATATTCCCCTGTAGCCCTCAATCGATGGGGGTGAATTGATCCTTGCTGGCTCCGCAGATGGGGCAGGCCCAGTTTTCCGGCAGCTCCTCGAAAGGGGTGCCCGGGGCGATGCCTGAGTCCGGGTCGCCATCCGCCGGATCATAGATATACCCACAGACCGAACATTCATAGCGTTTCATGACGGGGCTCCTTTTTTCTGTTTTATAAGCATGGAGGCTGTATTGTGAAGTCGTTGCGGCGAGAGACCGTAGCTATTATTTTATAGGTGTTCCCCTTGGCCGGCGTCAACGGTTTTTATCGGCAATGAGCGGAGGGGTTGCAGCGTGGTGTAGGCTGGAGCAGAAAAGAGGGGAGGCGGATGATTGATAAGGAAGAGGTTGTTTCCAGGCAGGATATCGCCCGGAGGGTTAAAGAGCTTGGCCAGGCGATTGCCCGTGATTATGCCGGGCGCCGGTTGGTTATGATCGGGATCCTAAATGGGGCCTTTATCTTTCTGGCCGATCTGGTCCGGGAAATCGACCTGCCTCTTGAGATAGACTTTATCCGGGTGTCGAGTTACGGCTCCTCCACCTGCTCCTCCGGCGCCATCCAGTGCACCAAGGACACCGAACTCGATCTGGCAGGGAAGGATATCCTGCTGGTGGAGGATATTGTCGATACCGGGAGAACCCTTGCCCGCCTCAAGGAGCTCTTTGCGGCCAGAAATGCTGAATCCGTGCGGATCTGCGCCCTGATCGACAAGAAGGAGCGGCGCGAGGTTGAGGTGGCTGTCGATTATGCCGGGTTTGACGTGGCCGAGGGCTTTCTGGTCGGCTATGGCCTTGACCATGCGGAGCAGCACCGGCAGTATCCGGCCATCTACAAGATTGTCAGCCCCGTGTGAATTCCGTGCTTTCCCTGCAGGAGAAAGACAAGCGGTTTCTTTGGCATCCCTACACCCAGATGCAGGATTATGCCCAGCGCGACCTGCTCCTCATCGACAGGGCGGAGGGTATTTCCCTGTTCGATCAACAGGGGAAACGCTATTTTGACACCATCTCCTCCTGGTGGTGCATTGTCCATGGGCATGGCCATCCGATTATAACCGAGAAGATTCGCTCTCAGCTGGCGCGGCTCGATCAGGTGCTGCTGGCCGGCACCAGCCATGAACCGGCGATTCTTTTGGCGGAACAGCTGGTGCGGCTTACGCCGCCCGAGCTCTCCCGGGTGTTTTATTCCGATAACGGCTCCACCGCCTGCGAGATCGCGATCAAGATGTCGCTCCAGTACTGGCGACAGGTGGGGCAGCCCAAACGGTGCCGGCTGGTGGGAATAGAGCGCGGCTACCATGGCGACACCATCGGCACCATGAGCCTGGGCGGGGTGCCGGAGTTCCATGGTCCCTTTGCCCCGCTGCTTTTTTCCTCCCTTCGGCTGCCATCCCCCTATTGTTACCGCTGCCCGGCCGGGCTGGAAAAAGAAAGCTGTGACTGCCAGTGTCTGCAACCGCTTGCCGATCTCCTGGCCGATCAGGGCATGGAGATTGCCGCGCTGATCATCGAGCCGCTGATCCAGGCAGCCGGAGGGATGATCATCTATCCCGCCAAGTACCTGCGCAAGGTGGCGGTCTTAACCGGGAAATACGGGGTGCATCTGATTCTTGACGAGGTGGCCACCGGTTTTGGCCGGACCGGAACCATGTTTGCCTTGGAGCAGGCCGGGGTTGTGCCGGACTTTCTCTGTTTGTCAAAAGGGCTGACTGCTGGTATGTTGCCCATGGCTGCGACGCTGACCAGCGAGGAGATTTTTCAGGCGTTTTACGGAGAGTATGGCGCGGGAAAAACCTTTTTCCACGGCCACACTTTCAGCGGCAATCCCCTGGCTGCGGCCGCTGCCCTGGGCTCGTTGCAGGTCTTTGCCGCAGAGCAGACCATGGCCGGGCTACCGGCCAAGATCAGCCATCTTCAGGCGCGGATGCTCCGCTTTGGGGATCTGCCCTGGGTCGGGGATCTCCGGCAGATCGGGATGATCGTCGCCATGGAGCTGGTCAAGGATCGAGAAACCAAGGCCCCTTATGATTCCAGCGAACGGGTCGGCTGGCCGATTTATCTGGCCGGGCTTGAACAGGGGCTTTTACTGCGGCCCCTGGGCAATGTGATCTATCTCTGGTTACCGCTTTCGGTGACCCTGGCCGAGATAGACGAGATCACGGAACGGGCCTGGCAGGTACTTTCCGATCCGCGCAATGTTGCAGGGTGGTAGGCGCTCTGTTTGAAAGAATGGTGTTTGTGCGCTTGTAGCTCAGCTGGATAGAGCATCGGCCTTCGAAGCCGAGAGTCGGGGGTTCGAATCCCTCCGGGCGCACCATTTAAAAGCACATGAATCCGACAAGTTAACGCTTGTCGGATTTTTCCGTTTTACGCCAGAAAATCTCTTTTTTGGTGTCTCAGTGTCCCAGATGTTAAGTGTTTCTTTTCTCATGCAATTCGTTTTTGGTGCAAGCAAATGCAGCTCCTGGGTCTCGGCCAGGTGTCACCAGTCCTACAGCACAAAGACGTCTGTGCTGGTTCCATTCCTTTAGAGGAATCGCGCCTGTAATCGCAGTTAAGTGCGGCAGCCAATTTCTTAGCCGATTCCTTACCGATGGGCCGTTCTCCATCTCGGAAAGGTGCCGACGAGGAATACCGGCCAGCCGAGAAAGTTGCTCCTGAGTGACGTCGTCACGATAGCGAATACCTTTCAAGTAAAGAGCCCCTGGGTTGCTATCGAGTTCCGGCGTAATTTCGGAGGCGGGAATAGTGTCATTGGCTTCCACGACACCAGCGCTACGCGCAAGTTCACGGAGGCGCTTAATGGCGGCCGGCGGGTCGACAAAGCGAACGCTTTCTTCAGTAAGGCAATCAAGCGGCATCCTGCAGAGTTACCTCCACATGCATTCCTAGACGGGCAAGCATATTCACCAGCATGTCGATGGTGAAACGGTTGATTTTTCCACGTACCAGATCGCTGATCCTGGGTTGGGTAACACCCATTTTTTGGGCTGCCTGCTTTTGAGTCAAGCCCTGCTTTTTTATACAGCGCTCAATATCCATCATCAGACGGCTTTTGATTTTCATGCTTTCCCGTTCGGCGGGATCGGTTTCCAACGCATCCCATACGCTCTTGAATGTCTCTGTCATGGCGTCCTCCCGATTTCTTTGTATCGTTTTTTAGCTAACTCTATGTCCGCCTTGGCGGTTCGTTGTGTCTTTTTCTGAAAGGCGTGAAGAACATGGACTGCATCGGCAAACTTGGCAACATAGAGTATCCGATACTGGCCACTTTCTTCCCTGATTCTGATCTCGCAGACACCAGGACCAATATTTAGCATGGGTTTCCAACTTGATGGTTCAAGCCCCTGCTGCACCTTACTAAGCTGATATCCCGCCTCCCCGCGTGCATCCGAGGGGAAGGTGCGAAGGTCATTTTTTGATGTGCCGTGGAAGCTTATTTCTCTCATATCTATATTTTATATATAATATTTTATATATAAAAAGACAAGGAAAAATCTGGGGATGGCCCAAATTACCCCAGCTTCGCTGCCAAATTTTCAGCCCGGAGGTGGGTATAGCGCTGCAATGATCTTAAGTCCTTGTGGGCGGTAACTGTCGCCACCTCCATTAAAGGCCTCCTTTCTCAAAAAGTCGGCTGGTGGCTTCGTGTCTCAGGTCATGGAAATTCAGCCCCCCAATCTTTGTCCGCCGACATATTCGAGCAAAAGCCCGGCTTATGTCGTGGCTGCTTAAAGACCATACGCGACCGTCGATGCGGCGAGGCAGAATCTTTTTGCGGATCACCGGCGCGACACCTGCTCGGCAAGGCTGTGGATGAAAGTTCTCAGCTCAGGGTAGGTTGTGGTGGCGTCGATTTGTTTGCGGATGGCCGGGCCAGTGGCTGTGCCGCGAAAATATTTCCAGGCATGGTTCCGGATCTTGGAGAGGCTCGGTTCCGGCGCAAGATGGATCTCGGCGAGTTCGAGATGGCGCAACAGGGCTTTGAGTCTGTAGGCCATGGAAGGGTGCTGGTTCACGGCTCCGGAAAAGATCCAGGGAGCGCCCAATGCGGCCCGGCCGATCATGACCCCGGCGCAGCCGATTTTTTTAAGCAGAGCTTGGCCCTGCTCGTGGGAGGTGATGTCGCCGTTTGCAAAAATCGGGATGGCAACGTTTTTCATGACTTGGAGTATTACGCCATGGTCAATGGGGCCGGTGAATCCGTCGCTCCAGGTGCGGGCATGGATGGCAATGGCTTGTGCGCCGGCGCCTTCCGCTATTTTGGCAATCTCCGGCGCGGTGATGGTGTGCTGGTTCCAGCCCGAACGGATCTTGACGGTTACCGGTTTTGTCGAATTTTTGCATACGGATGTGATGATCTTTTCAGCCAGGCGCGGGTTTTTCATCAGCGCGGCCCCGGCGCCTTTCTGGACGACTTTTTCCATGGGGCACCCCAGGTTGATATCGATGCAGGCGATGGAGTGCTCGCTGAGGATTGCCGCGGCTTCACCCATTACGGAGGGATCGCTGCCGTAAAGCTGCATGGCCACAGGGTGTTCCGCGCTGTTGGTGCGGAGCAATTCCAGGCACTCGTGCTCCTGCGCCACCAAGCCATGGCAGTCGATCATCTCGGAATAGCAGAGGCCGGCGCCATGCTCTCTACAGAGCAGGCGAAAGGGGAGATCGGTGCAACCGGCCATGGGTGCGAGGATAAATGGGGTTTTCAGGGGGATGGCCCCGAAGGGAACGGTCATCGCGGGCTCACGGTGTCGGATGGGTTCATCAGGAGAAAGAGCGGGGTGGCTGGGCAATGGCGGTAAACCGAACCCCCTTGCCGGGTTCGGGAGGGTTGGCTGCGGGGCCTTTGTCGGCGGGCAAGGCGCCAGCGCTCACAGGGCTCGCACTATATCGGGCTTTGAAGCAGAGTGCAAACAGCAAAAAATATCCGGGACAAAAGTGCTTGGCCGGCGGGGAAAGTGGGGGATTTTTTGGCTTGTTCTGTTGGGCAAAAAAAAGAAGACCGACTCTGCGGGAAAGTCGGCCTTCTTTTAAGGAGAAAGGAGATAAGAGTTGTTTTACTGTCCTGTGCTAAAGCAACAAGCGTGCCAATATTTTCAGCTCCCAATTTTTCTTGCTTTTTCTTGGCTTGATGGGCTTTTTGGAAGGGTCGGCCTCCGGAATGAAAAGATGGAGGAGTACAAAATTTTTAACAGCCAAGGAGGGGTTGGATAGGGGATGTTGATTTTATGATGTTGTTTCAGGGCGTTGTATGGGTGCAAGTTTTTTTGTACTCATGGGGGGAATGGTTTTTTTCTTGGGAGGGACTGAGAATACTGGGAGGAACGTTTGGGCGGCTCGAAATTTTCGGCAAGAGGTACAAAAAATTATACTGTAGCGAGACACGATGGCGGTGAGGGGGGGGGAAACCGCTCCTCATTTTTCGTCGCCTGCGGGTTGTGGGCGAACCGGCAGACCATTGCGTCGTTTCATGGGAAAAACAGCGTTCCGTGGCGGTTTTTTGCTGACATTCCTGTCGCCGCCATTTTGGCAAGCAGCGGTGAAATGAGAAAATAGTGGTAAAAAAACCAAGAGTATACGATATAATAGAAAATCGTTAGACATGGCTTTAATGAGGTACGCATAAGGAGTCGCTATGAAAGAATGGTTTGACAGCTTGAGTCTGCGGGTAAAGCTTTTTCTTCTTGTTGGTTTTGTCGCGTTTTCCATGGTTTCAAGCATCGCGATCGCCCAGTTCATCATTCAGCGGGTGCAGATCGGGGGCGCGATGTATACCGGCATCGAACTCAAGATGGACTACATCGACAAGGTCGCCCGGATCCGCCTCAACCTCAATCTCCTCAACAGCATCCTCAAGGGTCAGATCATGGATTATGATCCGGACTCCTTGAGCGGCCTGAAAACCACCAGCAAGAAGTTCGACGAGGCCATTGCCGAAATGCGGGAAAGCATGGCAAATCCCGGAGGCAAAAAACTGTATTGCGGCTCATGCCATGCGGTGGATGTGGCCTCGGATGTTGTGGCCTCCTATGAAGAGCTGGCAGCCTCCTGGCCGAAGATGGACGAGATTATCAATACAAAGATTTTGCCTGCCCTGGAAAAAGGGGACAAGACCACTGCCCTGGAGGCCTTTGACGGGGAATTTTTTGACAACTATTACAGCCTGATGGGCAGCACCAAGGCTGCGGTCGACCAGCTGCGCGGGGGCCAGGAATTGACCAAGGCAAAGGCCATGGCCGAGGTGAAGATGTTCGGCCTGTTCTTTATCATTGGCGGGGCCATCTCCCTCGTGGTTGTCGGACTGTTCGCCTTTTTGGTTGTGCAGATGCTTGTGCGTTCCGTCAATACCATTGTCGCCGAGCTGGACGAGAGCGCCGACCGGATTTCGGAAGAGGCCCAGGCCACGTCCAGCACCTCCCAGATGGTGGCGGAAATGGCTTCGGAGATGGCGGCCTCGCTGGAGGAGACCAGCGCGTCCCTTGAAGAGATCACGGCCATGGTTCAGCAGAATGACCACAACTCCGCCGAGGCCAATTCCTCGATGAAGCAGAACGAGGCGATTGGCTCCAGGGCAAACACCAATGTGGCGGCCATGCAGGTTTCCATGCAGAACATCAAAAAAGACAGCGACGCCATCGCCACGATCATCCGGGAGATCGAGGCCATCGCTTTCCAAACCAACCTGCTCGCCTTGAATGCCGCGGTGGAAGCGGCCAGGGCCGGGGAACAGGGCGCGGGCTTCGCCGTGGTTGCCGATGAGGTGCGCAATCTTGCCCAGCGGACTGCGCAATCGGCACGAAATTCCAGTGACCTGATTGATAGGGCCATCGCCAATGTCAATGACGGCCTGCAAAAGGTGAATGAGGTCGTGGCGGAATCCAAGGATGTGGTGGACGGCTCGCGGAAGGTGGCTATTCTGGTGGAAGAGATTTCCACCGCTTCCCATGAGCAGACCCAGGGAGTTCTCCAGATCAACAAGGCGGTGACCGAGATGGACACCGGCACGCAGCAGATGGCTGCCAATGCCGAGGAGCTGGCCGCAGCCTCCGAGGCGGTTACCTCCCAGACCCTGATGCTCCGCGACAATATCGGCCATCTCATCCGGCTGGTGGAGGGGAAAAAGGATTCGGACAGCTAACGGGGGAGGGCGCTTGCCTCACCCGGAAAGCCCTGGAGATTGGAAGTAGTTGCAAGAGGCCGCACCCGAGTTGGGTACGGCCTCTTCTGCTAGAGCGGGCCGTTTTTGTTTGCACGAGGATGTTTACACCATGCTTGGGGAGGGGAAATGGGCTATTTTCTGGCGGGAGATCTGGGCGGGACAAAAACCCTCCTGGCCCTGTATGCAATAACCGGGCAAGGGTATGCTCTCGTCAGGGAGCAGCGTTTTGCCTGTAGCGGTTACGACGATTTTTCCGGAATAATAGCGGATTTTTTGCGCGGCTCGGAGCAGCGACCCCGGATGGCGGCTTTTGGCGTGGCCGGGCCGGTTGGCGGCGGGAAGGTCCGGATGACCAACCTGGGCTGGCTCATTGACAAGGAGGGCTTGCGGGAGCGGTTTGGGTTTAGCGAGGTTCTCTTGTTGAACGACTTGGTGGCCGTGGCCGAGTCGGTATCAATTCTACAGCCGGAAGACCTGGTTGTGGTCAATGGGGGAACGCCGGTTCCCCAGGGCAGCATGGCGGTTCTTGCGCCGGGGACAGGGCTTGGCGAGGCCTATCTCTGTTGGAATGGCACGGGCTACTCCGCCTACCCCTCCGAGGGAGGGCATGTCGATTTTGCACCGACCTCGGAAATGGAGCAAGGGTTGCTTTCTTTCTTGCGGGCGGAACACGGCCATGTGAGTTACGAGCTGGTCTGTTCCGGAAAAGGCATCCCGAATATCTATCGGTACCTGACCCAGGGGGCAGGGATGCAGGTTCCCCCGGATTTGCAAGAGGCGCTGGACGCAGTTACGGATATTACCCCGGTTCTCGTGGCCCAGGCTCTGGAAAAAGAGGGGAAGGTCGCCCGTCTGGCCATGGAGATCTTTTTCTCTGTTCTGGCGGCAGAGGCAGGGAACATGGCGCTCAAGTTCCTTGCCACCGGCGGGCTCTACCTGGGGGGCGGCATGCTGCCCCGGCTCCTGTCCGTTTTTGACTCGAAGCGATTCATGGAGCGCTTCGTCGGCAAAGGCCGCATGGCCGGGATCCTTTCCACCATTCCGGTCAGAATTATCACCACTGAGAAGGCGGGTCTCAACGGCGCGGCCCTGGCCGCCTTTCGGGCAATGACAGCCCTCAACTAATCGGCTGTTCAGGTTGAAAGCCGGCGGCTGAAGACGGAAATTACAGGTAGGCTTATGTCGTTACGGGATTTGGCACGGGAACTCTATCGGGCGCAGCAGCAGGTTGAACGGCTGGAAAAGCTTCTGCTTTCCGCCTCGGTTGCGGAGGAGATGGAGATCCGGCGCGAGCTGGAGGAGGCGCGGGCTGAACGGGTGCAGCTGCAAAAGATGATCAATGGCCGCAAGGATTCTTCCCCTCTGCCGAGAAGATTTTAGAACCCTTGGTTGGCTGCGCAAGGGGCATTCAACCGCGAAAATTTATGGAAAAAGAGGGACCAGATGTGCATTGATGTGCGAAAAACCTGTGAGTGCGGCGCCAGAACGGTTCAGTTTCATCTCCGCGACAACCTTTTGCACTCAGCCGTGATTCAGCGGGTATTTTGCCCGGATTGCCCTGGGGATGCTCCGTTTGACGGTCGCTCCATGCTCAACGACAACAGCTGGGTGATTGAGTACGACATGATCCTCGCCACCATGCTGCTCACGGCAAAATTGCAGGTGGAGCCGGAGGCGGTTTGTCCGGAATTTATTTTTGATCAGGGCTATGCCTGCTGGCTGGAGATGTATCCCGGCGAAAGGGAGGAGATTCGGGAAGAGAAGGAAAAGATCATGGCCCTCCTGCGTGAGGACCAGCGGCAGTATCTGCAAACAATCCAGAGCTGGAATATCGACCGTATCACGCGCCTCAAGGGTGCTGGGTGGCGCAAGGCCCGGCAAGCCTGAAGATGGCCTGCCGAGGCATGGCTTCTCATTTGGGCAGCCACTTCTTGAGGAGGCTCTGCAGGGTGCCCTCTTTTTTCCAGGTATCCAGCGCGGAGTTCACCGCCTTGAGCAGGGCCGGATCATCGCGGTGCACCGCCCAGGCAAGCTCTTCGCTGGTCAGAGGGGTCTGGAGCAGAACCAGCCCCTCGGCACCGTATTCGGCGGCATAGGCGGCGAGAACCGGGCCATCGTCAATGAAGAGGTCGATGCGCTTGTCGCGGAGGGCTTGCACCGCGGCATCCGGCGAGGAGAAAAAAAACGGTTCCGCTGTAAGGCAATAGCGCTGGACAAAGACATCTCCGGTGGTTCCTTTTTCCACGCCGATGGCTTTGTTGGTGGTCAGAATAGCCTGGGCGGAGGGAAATTGCTCTTCCCCGCCCTTGGTGGTCAGGGCCATCTGGCTGATGGTGAGATATGGCGCGCTGAAGGCGACCTGGAGCTTGCGCATCTCGGTGATGGACATGGCGGACATGATGATGTCAACCTCCTTGCGCTCCAGGGCGGGGATCTGCTCTTCCCACTCCAGCTCGACAAATTGGAGCCTGCTGTGGAGCCGCTTGGCAAGCAAGGCGGCGCATTCGGCTTCAAATCCGGAAATAAGGCCGGTTTCCGGCGCCTTATGGATAAGGCAGGGATAATTCGGCGTGACCCCGACCCGCAGCACCCCCTCTTCCCAAGAGGGCCGGGCGCTTCTTTCGTTCAAGCTGCAACCGGCCAGGCTCAACAGAAGGCAGCCGCACAGCGCGGAGATGATCTTTTTGGTTGTTGTGTTCTCGGACATGATGTGCGCTCCCTGCTATGTTAACCCCTCAGACAGGCGACTGTCTGTTCGGCAATTTCCAGTTCCTCGTTGGTGGGGATGACCAGGATTTTCACCCGGCTGGCTGGGCTGTCGATGGAAAATCCCCCCTCTGCTGATTCGCGATTTTTCCCCCCATCCATTTCCAGCCCCAGATGGGCAAGATTTTCGCAGCACCCCGCCCGGATAAAACCGGCGTGTTCCCCGATGCCGCCGGTGAAGATCAGTCCGTCCAGCCCCCCCAGCACCGCATGGTAGGCGCCGATGTATTTCTTGATCCGGTAACAGTACATGGAAATGGCAAGCTGCGCTTCCGGATCGCCCCCTGCTGCCAGCTCCCCCACGGTGCGCATGTCGTTGGCCCCGCAGATCCCCTTGAGGCCGCTTTCCTTGTTGAGGATCGTTTCGATCTCCCCGGAGGCAAGCCCGGTTTCCCGCGCCAGGTAAAAGATGATCGCCGGGTCGAGGTCGCCGCAGCGGGTGCCCATGATCAAACCTTCAAGGGGGGTGAGACCCATGGAGGTGTCGATGCATCGCCCTTGCTGGATGGCGGCGGCGCTGGCCCCGTTGCCCAGATGCAGGCTGATCAGGTTGAGGGAAGTGAGCGGTTTTTGCAGAAACTCCGCCGCTTTTTTCGCCACATAACGGTGTGAGGTGCCGTGGAAGCCGTAACGGCGTATCTGGTGCGCCTCGTAGAGCGTTTTGGGGATGGCGTAGCGGTAGGCATGGGCAGGGATGGATTGGTGGAAGGCGGTGTCGAACACCGCGACCTGGGGCACGGCGGGAGCGCTCTCCATGGCCACCTCCATGCCGAGGAGGTTGGCCGGATTGTGCAGCGGGGCCAGGGGGATCAAGGATCGGATCGCGGCCAGAACATCGGGGGTAACCCGGGCGGGTTCCTTGAATTTCTCGCCGCCATGCACCACCCGGTGGCCGATGCCCCTGAGCTCGCCGGTGTCGGCAAGGGCTCCGGTTTCCCGGAGGACCGAGGCGATGAGATCAAAGCCCTGCCGGTGATCGGGGATGGGCAGGGTGCGGACCGTTTTGTTCATCTCTCCCTGGCCCGTGTGGAAAGAGTGGCTGAGGTGGCTGCCCGGTTCGCCGATCTGTTCGACGCTGCCCGCGGCCAACACCGATTCGTCCCGCATGTCGAACAGCTGGTACTTGATGGATGAGCTGCCGGAGTTGAGCACCAGAATTTTCATGGTTTTTTCCTTGATAACAATTCAGCTAACACGCAAAAATAAGTTTAAACATCCCCAAAAGTAAGAGTGCCGCAGTGCCGCAGATGCGCGAAAGAGGCCGGCGAAGTGTGCTATTGCACACGAGCCGACCGATGACAAAGCAGATGTGGTGCTGCGGCACTCTTACTGGGCCTGGATGGCGGTGATCGCCACGGTGTTGACGATGTCCGGCACGGTGCAGCCCCGGCTCAGGTCGTTGACCGGTTTGTTCAACCCCTGGAGCACCGGGCCGATGGCCACGGCATTGGCTGAGCGCTGCACCGCCTTGTACAGGTTGTTGCCGGTGTTCAGGTCCGGGAAGATGAACACCGTGGCCTTGCCCGCCACCTGGCTCTCCGGCAGCTTGGTTTTCGCCACCCCGGCGTCCACGGCGGCGTCGTACTGGATCGGCCCCTCGATCTTGAGGTCGGGCCGGAGTTCTTTCGCAATCCGGGTCGCCTCGCGCACCTTGTCCACATCGGCGCCCTTGCCCGAGGTGCCCGTGGCATAGGAGCACATGGCGACCAGGGGTTCAATGCCGTAGAGCTTGGCGGTTTGCGCCGAACTTATGGCGATCTCCGCCAGCTCCTGGGCGTTGGGGTCGGGGTTCACCGCGCAGTCGCCGTACACCAGGACCCGGTCGGCCAGGCACATCAGGAAAACGCTGGAAACAATGGAGACCCCCGGCTGGGTGCGGATGAACTGCAGGGCCGGGCGGATGGTGTCTCCGGTGGTGTGCACCGCCCCGGAAACCATGCCGTCGGCCAATCCCTTGTGGATCATCATGGTGCCGAAGTAGTTGACGTCGGCCACCGTGTCAAAGGCGCCCTTTTCGGTAATCCCCTTGTGTTTGCGAAGCTGGAAGTAGGTCTGGCCAAAGTCCTCGCGCAAGGGGGAGGTAACCGGGTCGATGATTGCAACGCCGGTCAGGTCGAGGCCGAGATTGCTGGCCGTGCCCTGAATCACCGCAGGGTCGCCCAGCAGGGTGATATCCGCGACGCCGCGCCGGATGAGGATTTCACTGGCCCGCAGGATCCGCTCTTCCGTGCCTTCGGGCAGAACGATATGCTGCCGGTGTTTCTGGGCCATCTCCACCAGATTGTATTCGAACATGATGGGGGTGACCCGGGTGGATTTCACAAGGGCGATGCGGCTCTCCAGTTCGGGCAGGTTGATGTGCGCCTCAAAAAGCCCCAGGGCGGCGGCGATCTTGCGGTCGTTTTCCGGGGTGAGCATGGGAGGCACACCGCTGGCGTTCATGGCCGTGGTAAAGGTGTCGGTCCGCACGCTGACGATGGGCACGGTCACCTTGTAGCTCAATCCTTGGAGGAGCCGGGAGATCTGGGGGTCCGGAACGAAGCCGCCCGAGAGGAGCAACCCGGCGATGCTCGGGTAGGTGCTGGAAAAATTGGCGGCCAGACTGCCGAGGATGATCTCCGCACGGTCGCCCGGCGCGATGATCAGGTCGCCTTCCACCAGATGGTCGAGAAAATGGGGCAGACTCATGGCCGCCACCTTGAAGTCCGTGACCTCCCGGTTCAGCTCTTCCGAATCTCCCATGATGACCTTCGCGTCCAGGGCCCGGGCTATCTCCCCCACCGTGGGCTTGCCGAGAAACGGCTCCTCGGGCATGACATAGACCGGCCCGCATTCCAGATTGCATGCCCCGCATTCCATGTCGTATTCGTGGAGTTTTTCCCGCACCGTTTCCATGAGAAACGGATCGACCCGGTTGATCACGCTGGCCAGGATGGTGCACCCCTTCTTGAGGAAGGATTCCTGGGCCACGTGCAGGGCGTCGAGGATGTCCTCCGGGGATTTGTTGTGGCAATTGAGGAGCAGCAGGATGGGGCTGCCCAGATTGTTGACCACGTCGGCGTTGAACTCGAACTCAAAGGGCAGGGAGAGCCCGCTGAAATCGGTGCCCTCGCAGAGGATGAAATCGCACTTGGCCTCAAGATGCTTGTACTTGTCGAGGATGATCTTGAGAACCTGGTCGGTGTTCCCTTCGGCCTCAAGGTGCTGGGCCTCGTCGTGGGACAGGGCGAAGAGTTCGTCGTAGGCGAAATGCAGCCGGTAGCGGGTCCGGATCAGTTGCAGGTTGTTGTCCGCCACATCATGGGAGGGAATGATGGGACGGAAGTAGCCGACCCTGCGGATGCGGCGGGACAAGAGCTCCATGATGCCCAAGGCGACCACCGATTTGCCGCTCTGGGGTCCGATTGCCACGATATACACGCTCTGCGCCATGGTCTTTTCCTCGAACTGTCCAGCAACACCGCATCTGCTTTGTCATCGGCCTGCTCATGTGCAATAGCACACTTCGCTGGCCTCTTTCGCGCATCTGCGGCACTGCTGAACAGTTACGGTCCGTGGTTTATGTTCTCTGCTCCGAGCTGGATAGCCACCGTGGGGTCAGTAATGCTATTTTTTGGTCATGCCTTTGGTTCCAGAAGAATCAGGATCTCAAGATTGGCCGAGCCGGGAAACATGTCCAGGGGGGCGATGCGCCGCGCCTGGTAGCCGCCGGCCTGCCACTCCCTGAGGGCGGGCGGGATCTGGTCCACCCCGCAGAAGATATGGAGCACCTTCCGCGGCTTTCTGCGGGCCAGCGATCCGATCACCCCCGGCAGCGTGCCCTGGCGGGGCGGGTCAAGGAGGATCACCTCGTCCGGGGCTGGCGGCGGCAGGGTTTTTTCCAGATACCCCACGGTGATCCTGTGGGCGAGAAACTTGGTCTGGCCGCCCCGTTTTTGGTTCAACCGGCTGTTGGCCTCGGCGGCCCGGATGGAGGGGCCTTCGCCGTCAACGGCCAGCACCTGCCGGTAGGCGGGAGCAAGGAAATGGCTGAACAACCCGTAGCCGCAGTACAGGTCGAGGAGCGATTGGTCCGGGGTTGGAGCCAGAAGCTCTCGGGCCCGGGCCAGCATGGTTTCCACCATGGATTCGTTGATCTGGGAAAACGAGGTCGGGTGGAACTGGTAGCGGCAGCCGTGGTAAGAGGCCCCCAACTGGTCCGGGCCGAAGAGCTTTTTGAAGTGCAGGGTCTCGGCCGGGCGTTTGCTTTCCAGATAGTAGTCGGACTGGCTGGGGTCAAGGTAGACAAAGGCTGCGGTGACTGCAACGGGAAGCTTCTGGAGATGACCGCTCAGCAGCTTCATCTTGCGGACCAACGGCCCGTTCATCAGATCCACATTGAAGATCACCGCCTGTTCCGTGTAGCCGCCGCGGATGATGAGATAGTTGAGGTGGCCGGCGATCAGCCGAAAGGCCGGTTCGCTCAGTTTTTGCTGGAGAAAGCGGTAGATGACCTCGTGCTCCTTGGGCTCCAGGGGCGAGGCGGTGAAATACTGGCGGTTCTTGGGCAGGGCGGCTTTGTCTCCCAAGAGCAGATACAGGGTGGAGCCGTGGAGGAATCCCTTGCGTTTTGAGGTGGTCCGGTAGCCCCTGGCCTTGGGGGAGCGGATCACCTGCTCCGGCAGGCCGGGCAGCCGGTGCTGTTTCCAAAAGGCCAGCAACCCCTGGTCCTTGACCTGAAGCTCCACGGAATAATCGAGATGGGCCAGGGGAGAACTGTGCAGGATGGTTTGGGTGTCCGGAGCAGCCGCATGGGGAATGAGCGGCTTGAGAAAGCTGGCAAAGGAGCGGTCAGTGGGCAAGGCAGGGGCCCAAAACGCTTCCTCCTCCGAGGTATCCGTCTGCGGCCTTTTGGCGGTGGTGACGGAACGACCGCGAGGGGAAGCAGTGGCAGGCCTGCGGGGCTTTCTCTCGAAGGGCTTTTCCGGCGAGGATTTTTTCTTGCCTTGAGCCGGGCGGCCGGATGCCCTGGCAGGAGTCCTGGATGGTTCCTCTTCGAAATTCTCCGCATGTGTTTTCTTGAAGCCGGTAAAGGCGCGGCCGCGGGACGGAGCGGTGGCAGGGTGGTGCTTCTTTTTGGCAAAGGATTTTTCAGGCGATGATTTTTTTTTGTCGCTGGACGGACGAGCAGGGGCAGCGGTATTGGCCCGGTGGCCGGCGCTGCTGGGTTTTCGGGTTGGCATTTTTTTGCTTGCGGACAAGGGATCACCACACAGAAAGAAGGGAAATAAATAAAAAAAGTATACACGGCAGGCGGTGATGCATAAAGGAAATTCGTCCCAAGTCCATGGGCCGCAAGGGCCGCAGCCGTGTTTTTCCGTGGGAGCGGTTGCGTTGGGCAGGGTTGAGGAAGGGAGGCTTGCGCGGGAGCGGCTCTGTGGAACTTGCTGACAAACTGCGTTTTTTGGAGTATATACGCTGTTCCGTGGGCCGTATCCGGCCCGGAAAGTAGAGAGGAAACAGGAACAGATGAGCAGCATATTGGAAAAAGAAATCAAGCGGCGCCGCACCTTCGGCATCATCAGCCATCCCGACGCCGGTAAGACCACCCTCACCGAAAAGCTCCTGCTCTTCGGCGGCGCCATCCAGATGGCCGGGGCGGTCAAGTCGCGCAAGACCGACAACCACGCGGTCAGCGACTGGATGAGCATCGAGAAGGAGCGCGGCATCTCGGTGACCACCTCGGTGATGCAGTTCGACTACCGGGATTTCGAGGTCAACCTGCTGGACACCCCGGGACATAAGGACTTTTCCGAGGACACCTACCGGGTGCTCACCGCGGTGGACAGCGCGCTCATGGTCATCGACAGCGCCAAGGGGGTCGAGGCCCAGACCGAAAAGCTCATGGAGGTTTGCCGGATGCGCAATACCCCGGTGATCACCTTCATCAACAAGCTGGACCGCGAAGGCCTTGAGCCCTTGGATATCTTGAGCGAGATCGAGGAAAAGTTGCAGATCGAGTGCACCCCGCTTACCTGGCCCATCGGCATGGGCAAGAGCTTCAAGGGGGTCTACAACATCATGCGCCAGGAGCTGAACCTCTTTACCCCCAGCAAGGACCGCAGGCCCCAGGACGGGATCGTGGTCAAGGATTTGAACGATCCGCTTCTGGACCAGATGCTGGGCAGCCAGGCAGAGAGGCTTCGCGAGGATCTTGAGCTCCTGGCCGGAGCGGCCAACCCCTTTGACCATGTTGAGTACCTCAAGGCCAGCCAGACCCCGGTCTTCTTCGGCAGCGCGGTCAACAACTTCGGGGTGCGCGAGCTGCTGGACGCCTTTGTCGAGCTGGCCCCGTCGCCCGGCCCCCGCGCCACCACGACCCGCATGGTGGCGCCCGAAGAGGAGGCCTTTTCCGGCTTCACCTTCAAGATCCAGGCCAACATGAATCCGGCCCATCGCGACCGGATCGCCTTTTTTCGCATCTGCTCCGGCAAGTTCACCCGGGGGATGAAGGTCATGCACCACCGGCTGGGCAAGGAGGTCTCCCTGGCCAACGCCACCATCTTCATGGCCCAGGACCGCACCAACGTGGAGGAGGCCTGGCCCGGCGACATCATCGGCATCCACAACCATGGGACGATCAAGATCGGCGACACCTTCTCCGACAAGGAGCCCCTCAAGTTCACCGGCATCCCCAACTTCGCGCCCGAGCATTTTAGGCGGGTGCTGATCAAGAATCCGCTCAAGATCAAGCAGCTGAACAAGGGGCTGGTGCAGCTGGCCGAGGAAGGCGCGGTGCAGTTGTTCCGGCCCACCATGGGCAGCGATTACATCCTGGGCGCGGTGGGTGTGCTGCAGTTCGAGGTGACCATGGCCAGACTCAAGGCGGAATACGGGGTGGATGCGGTGTACGAGCCGGTGAGCTATGCCACGGCCCGCTGGATCGACTGCGAGGACCGCAAGAAGCTCGATGAGTTCAAGAGCAAGAACCAGGCCCATCTGGCCCTGGACGCCGAGGGGCATCTGGCCTATCTGGCGGAAAGCGAGTGGCGGCTGGGCAGGGTGGCCGAGCTGTTCCCGGAGATCGTCTTCCGCAAGACCCGCGAGCACAGCTGAGCGGACAGAAGAAAGCCCCGATGAGGCTTCGCCGCTGAGAAGTTGTGGGGACTTCAGGGTGGTGAAAAGCGGCCATCGGGGCGTATATGTATTGTCGGTGAAATCGGCCGGGAAAGGCAAGCGAAAAAAAGTATTTTTGCTCTGGCGGGAAGGGGCGGGGTTGACCGGGCAGGGCAAGAGGTTTATCCTTTGAACCAAGCCCGGTTTGTTTCTTTGGGAATTTGAGCCGCAGGGGGTTTTAGAGAGGATGCAAGATTCTGACGTTGAGATTGTTCGGGAGCCGGGGGCGGTCAGCCGGATCTTCGAGCTGATGCTGGAGCGGCGCAAAACCCTGAGCATCGTCCAGCACGGGCACCGCAGCGATGCCTGGGTTGTCAAGGTCTCTCCAACGCGTCTGATTCTGGCCAAGCGGGATAAAGCCTCGAAATTCACCCCCGAGCCGGTGGAGTTTCAGTTCCGTTGCGTGCTCGGGCGCAATATCATCGGCAAGAGCCGGATTTTCCGGATGAAGGATGAGTATTTGGAACTCTCCCTCCCCGCGGAGATTATGATCATCCAGCGTCGGCATGCCTACCGGGTTGTTCCCACCGCCGACAGTCTCGCCATCTTCCAGACCGTGGGCAAATGGATACTCTCCGGCCGGATCGAAGACCTGAGCGCAAACGGGGTTCTGGTCCGGCTGCCGCAGGCAACCCCGGTTGTTGTGCCGTGGGAGATTCGGGCGGTCTGCCTCCAGCTCAACCATGCGGTGCCGGCAAGCGAATTTGCGCCCCAGGGAACAGTGGAGAGCTTCCAGCTCAGGTTCGAGTGGGCGACCATTGTCCGAAAAGCCGATAATGGCACAACGAAGCTGGCGAGCTACGGCATCCGCTTTACGCCGACCCCTGCCGATGAGCGGCAACTGGCTCAAATCATCTTGAAATTCGAGCGGGCCGCCCGGTTGAAAGGGGTGACTGCCTAGACCGGCCGCTTTCCTTATTCCCGCGTCAACAACGATTGCCGCGTTTCGTTAAGATGCGGTTTTTTTATTGTCCCCGCTTGGGAGGGTTAAAACCCCCACCTTTCAGGTGGCAGCTTTAGCGTAGAATTGCTAAATTTTGAGTCATGACATACAGACATGGCTCACATACGGTATTCACCATCCACCTGCA
>JAJZPC010000040.1 GCA_021811385.1 Deltaproteobacteria bacterium
ACGAGGAAAACCCGCCGACAGTTATCCACGCTCCGACCGGGACCGGCCCCAGCCGCCGTCTCCTTCCTCTCCACCCGGCGGAGCGTCTTTTTTTCCCGAGCCTTTCCTCGACCAGTTCCTGCAATACCTCACCCTGGAACGCCGTCTGGCCGCCAACACCATCCTGGCTTACCAGGCCGACCTCGTCTCCTTTCTCGATTTTCTCCGCCCCAAACGGATTACCCAACTGACCGATATTGACGCCAACCATCTGCGCGCCTATCTGGATTTTTGCCACACCAAGGGCATCTCCAACCGCAGCAATGCCCGCCGCATCTCCTCGCTGCGCGCTTTTTTCAAGTTTCTTCTGGCGGAAAAATGCATCGCCATCGACCCCTGCGCCATCCTGGATCTGCCCAAGCCGGGCCGCCCGCTGCCCAAGGTGCTCACCATCCCCGAGGTGAATCGCCTCCTTTCTCCCCCAGCCAATGAAAATGCCCTGGCCCTGCGCAACAACGCCATGCTGCACCTGCTGTACGCCACCGGCATGCGGGTCTCGGAGCTGGTCAACCTGCCCCTGGCCGGGGTCAACCTCATGGGCGGCTATGTCCGGGTTTTCGGCAAAGGCTCCAAGGAACGGCTCATCCCCTTTGGCGAGGCGGCCCGGGAATACCTCAAGCTCTACACCACGGACGCGCGGGCCAGAATCCTCAAAAAAAGGACCAGCGACCTCCTCTTTGTCACCGGCCACGGCAAACCCATGACCCGGTTGCGTTTCTGGCAGATCGTCCAGCAGAGCGCACGGTTGGCCGGGATCACCAAGAAAATCAGCCCCCACATGCTCCGCCACTCCTTTGCCACCCACCTGCTGGAACATGGCGCGGATCTCCGCTCCGTGCAGATGATGCTGGGCCATGCCGACATCGCCACCACCCAGATCTACACCCATGTGGACAGCAACCGCCTCAAGTCCGCCCACCAGAAATTCCACCCCCGGGGCTGATTTTCCCATCCCCCTCCGCTCCATCCATTGTCACCCCGCCCTCGATGGTCTATAGTTGAAAAAGGAAGTGGGCACACCCCCTGCGGAGGCATTACCAGCTATGGAAGTCATCACCACCCATGTAAACGCCGATTTCGACGGGCTGGCCTCCATGATCGCCGCGCACAAGCTCTACCCCGAGGCGGTGCTTGCCTTTTCCGGCTCCCAGGAAAAAAATCTGCGGGATTTTCTCGCCCAATCGGTGCAATACCACTACACCTTCCAGCGGCTGAAAAACATCCCCCAGGAGCAGATCCGACGGCTCATCGTGGTGGACACCCGCCAAGCCTCCCGCATCGGCGACTTTGCCCAATGCCTGAACAACCCCGGCCTGGACATCCACCTCTACGACCACCATCCCGACACCCCCGGCGACCTGCACGGTTCAGTGGAACAGGTCCGGCCGGTGGGCTCCACCACCACCATCTTTGTCCAGCTCCTGCGCGAAAAATCCCTCCCGCTGACCCGGGACGAGGCCACCGTCATGGCCATGGCCATCTATGAGGACACCGGCAACTTCGCCTTCGACACCACCAGCCCGGAAGATCTGGAGGCCGCAGCCTGGCTGCTTGGTCAGGGGGCGAACCTCAACGCCATCTCCCAGTTCATCGCCCAGGAGCTCACCACCCAGGAAGTCGCCCTGCTCCACGCCCTGATGAAATCCGCGCACACCTACACCATCCACGGCCTGGATCTGGTGGTGGCCAAGATAGAACTCCCTGAATATGTTGATGAATTTTCCGTCATTGTCCGGCGTTTCATGGTGATGGAGAATCTCGACACCCTTTTTGCCCTGACCCACATGGGCGGGCGCACCCAACTCATTGCCCGCAGCCGGATTCCGGAGGTGAATGTGGGCGCCATTGCCCGCGATTTCGGGGGCGGGGGCCATGCCTCGGCCGCCTCGGCCACCATCAAGGATCTCACCCTGATCGAGGCGGAAGAACGGCTGATCCAGCTCCTGCACAAACATGTCCGCCCCCAGCGCATGGCTAGGGAACTCATGTCCTCGCCGGTGATCTCCGGCCCGCCGACGCTTACGATCAACGAGGCGGACGAGCTGCTCAACCGCTACAACATCACGGTGCTGCTCATCGTCAATGAGCAACACGATGCCATCGGCCTCATCTCCCGTCTGGTGGTGGGCAAATCCATCCACCTGGGGCTGGGGGACTCCCCGGTGAACGACTACATGACCACCGATTTCGCCACCCTGCCGCCCACCGCCACCCTGGCCGATATCCAGGAACTCATCATCGGAAACCGCCAGCGCTTCATCCCGGTGGTGGAAGCAGGCAAGGTCCTGGGGGTCATTACCCGCACCGATCTTCTCCACCTGCTGGTCAATGATCCTGCCCACATCCCGCGCCGGTTGCTGGCCGAGACCGACCAGCCCTCCACGGCCCGCAACCGCAACCTCACCGGCCTGATGGCCGAGGTTCTAAACCGCGAGATCATCCTCCTGCTGCAAACCCTGGGCGAGGTGGCGCAGGAGACCGGCTGCCATGCCTATGCAGTGGGCGGTTTTGTCCGCGACCTGCTGCTGCACATCAAAAATCTCGATCTTGATGTGGTCATCGAAGGCGACGGATTGGCCTATGCCAAGAAACTGGGGAAAAAACTGGGCGGCAGAGTGCGCACCCATGAGAAATTCGGCACCGCCGTGGTGAAACTGCCCGACGGCCTCAAAATCGACATCGCCACCGCCCGGCTGGAATACTACGAATATCCGGCCGCCATGCCCACCGTGGAGCTGAGCTCCATCAAGCTCGACCTCTACCGCCGCGATTTCACCATCAATGCCATGGCCATCCACCTCAACCCGGACACCTTCGGCACCCTGGTTGATTTCTTCAACTGCCAGAACGACCTGAAAGACCGGCAGATCCGAATCCTTCACAACCTGAGTTTTGTGGAAGACCCCACCCGTATCTTCCGCGCCATCCGCTTTGAGCAGCGCATGGGCTTCAAGATCGGCAGACACACGGAAAAACTCATCAAGAACGCGGTGAAGATGGAGCTGTTCGACCGCTTCTTCGGCCACCGGTTTTTCAACGAACTCACCTCCATCCTCTCCGAGGAGAATCCCCTCCCGGCCATCAACCGCATGACGGACCTGGGGTTGCTGCGGTTCCTCCACCCCACCCTCCGCATCGACCCCAAGCTCACCACGGTCCTGGAGGAAACCCGGCAGGCCCTGGCCTGGCACCGGCTCCTCTACCTTGACCAACCGTGCCGCCAATGGCTGGTCTACCTGCTGGCCCTCATGACCAGCCTCACCACCCGGGAGGTTTCGGTCTTCTGCGAGCGCTTCGAGGTGCCGCTTAGGCACCGACAATTCCTTGTCCGGGAAAAGGTCGCCGTCACCCGGATTGCCCAGATCATGAAACGCGCCATGCCGGAAAGCGCCAGCGATTTGTATCACCTGCTCAAGGATCTTTCCCCGGAGGGGCTCCTCCATCTCATGGGGATCACGAAAAAGAAATCCGGCAAAAAAGCCATTTCCCTCTATGTTACGGAGTGGAGCCACCTCAAGCCGGAAACCGACGGCAACGACCTGGAAAAAATGGGCTATCTGCCGGGGCCGCTCTATGGTACCATCCTGCGCTGCCTGCTCAACGCCCGGCTGGACGGCCTGGTGCATGACCGGGCCACGGAAACCGCCTTTATCAAGGAACATTTTTCTCTCCCGGATCAATAACCGCCCATGAACCTCCCCAAGCTCATTCAAGAGATTGCCATCCTTGCCCCCCCGTTCCTGCTGGCCCTCACGGTCCACGAGTTTGCCCACGGCTTTGTCGCCTACAAGCTCGGCGACCCCACGGCCCAACGGCTGGGCAGGCTCAGCCTCAATCCCCTGCGGCATCTCGATCCCCTTGGGATCCTGGCCTTTTTGATCATGAAAATCGGCTGGGCCAAACCGGTGCCGGTGGATGCCCGCTATTTTAAAAACCCGCGCAAGGACATGATCTGGGTCTCGCTGGCCGGGGTCTCCGCCAACTTGGCTCTGGCCGTGGCCAGCGGCCTTGCGGCCCGGCTGCTGATCCCGGCCGCGAATCTGCTGCCCATGTCGATTTTCTGGCCGCTCATCCAGATGATCGCAGCCAGCGTCTGGATAAACGTGATGCTGGCGGTCTTCAATCTGATCCCCATCCCGCCCCTGGACGGCAGCCAGGTGCTCGGCAACCTTCTCCCCCGTGAGATGGCCAGGATGTACAACAAGCTGGAGCCCCTCGGCTTCATCATCCTGCTGGCTCTGTTTTACACCGGCATCATCCCCAGGATCATGCACCCCCTGATCTCCTTTGCCCAGGGGCTGATCCTGGGCTGAAAATTTGTTGCCTGGCCATCGTATGTTCATGCTACACTTGATTGCAGCATGGCAACCAGGCTCTTGCCATTGCAAAAAAGAGCCGAAAAAGGAAGGCAGGAATGAGCCCGGACAGTCCGAACATCCATGAGGTGCTTGCCTACGAGATTAAAAAGGAGATCGCGGACCGCTATTTCGGCTTTCGCAAACTCATCGAGGACGACAAACTCGACTTTGCCGAAAAAACCCGGCAATACTCCTTTATCCTGGAAAAACGGATCAGCTTTGACCTGATCCGTATCTACATCGTCCTCAAAAACGAAGAGCTCATCCAGCGGTTTTTATCGCTTACCGGCCTGCCCAAGGATCTTTTCTACGACCCCTACCTGACCCAGTCCAGCACCATCCGGCAAAGGGTGTTCTCCGGGGTGCGCATCCACGGTTTTTTCCATGCCGGCCGCTTTAAAAACCTGATCTTCGACTGCTACAAGCGCCTTGAACTCCACGTGGTCGAATACCGGACCAGATTTGACGAACTCCATAAATACCGCGAGGAAATCAACGAGGAAATCGAGACCTTCTACCGCCAGAACGACCTGGGCTCCATCATGGGGTTTCTCAAGACCCTGGGCGACCCCAACAAGGCGGGCAGCATGGAAGGCGGCATGGAAGTTGGCATGGCCCAGAACATGGAGGCCAAGATGCACATTACCCCGCAGCTGCCGCCGGAACACTTTCTGCCGGTTATCCAGTCGCTGCCGCCCCTGGCGAGCATCAAGGGGGAACTCAAAAGCATCATCCGTGCCGCCTACAAGGACCACGGCGCGGAACTGATTCAACTTTTGGGCAAGCAAACCGGTGCGACCACACGCTGACCCCTGCGGTGAAATTTTATTTTGCTTTTTAGGAAGACACCCGGTATGTTACTCAGTAACACGTTAATTATTAATGTAACACTGGAGAAGCCTATGAAATTCCTCCCTGCATCTCGTATCCACCATCTGTCAGCCCCGGTCGTATTCTTCAGCATCCTCTCCTGCTCGACCGCCGCTTTTGCCGCCCACCCGTTGATCACAGACGACACGGGCACCATGGGCACAGGTAAGGCCCAGCTGGAAATAAATGGCGAATATGGACACGACAAAGAAGATGGCGTTACCACCAAGACAACCCAGGGCGACGCCTGTTTCTCCTATGGGCTCAGCGAATCGGTGGATCTCGTTATCGATCTCCCCTACCTGCATTATCGGGAAAAAACCGAGGACGCCACTGTCAGCGAAAATGGCTTCTCCGACACCGCCATCGAAGTAAAGTGGAGATTTTATGAGCACGACGACCTAAGCCTTGCCATCAAGCCGGGGCTCACCCTGCCCACAGGGGATGACGACAAAGGCTTGGGCGCCGGCAAGACAACCTACAGTCTCTTTTTCATCACCACCAAGGAAATGGACCCATGGGCCGTCCACCTGAACCTCGGCTATATCAGAAACGAGAACACCCTGGACGAAGAAAAGGACATCTGGCATGCGTCCATCGCCTCCACTGTTGCTTTAACCGAAAATCTCACCGCGGTTGCCAACCTCGGGGTTGAAAGCAACACGGACAAACTCGCCGGCACCGATCCCGCTTTCGCCCTGGCGGGATTGGTTTATGCCCTGTCTGAGGAGGTTGATCTCGATTGCGGGATAAAATACGGGCTCAACGATCCCGAAACCGACCGCACCGTGCTTGCCGGGCTTACCTGGAAATTTTAGTTATTTTTTTCGGGCAAACAAAAAGGGCCAGCCTGAAGTTCCAGGCTGGCCCTTTTTGTTTGAACCTTGAAAATGGTGGAGGGAACGCCGACCTACCGCAAATCAGTCTCAAAGCCCGCGCTCCTCGTAACTCCTTGATAATAAACGCCGAAGTCATTTCACACAACAACTTCCCGACAACCCGACCAGAGAAACGAATTTCTCCCCTAATTTCTCGGCACCGGACGAGGGTAACGGGTTTGCAATAAAACCGGATACCTGGCGCTGAACCGCAACAACTTCGCATCCGGTTTTCGGACGCCGGTTCGGTTCCCATAACGGGAATCGAATTGGGCAGAGTATCAGCCCTTCGGCGGATACGGATCGTTTCCGTGGCTGTCCTTGTTCTGGATCTTCCCATCCTTGCCGTGGATGTAGAACTCGGTGCCTTGGTTCTGGCTGATCTTGCGCCCGGCATCGACGGCATCCTGCTTCTTGTCGAAGTGGCCGCTGCTACGGGTCGCGCCGTCTTTCTTGACGTCCCAGCCGCCGTCGGCGTTGGGTACGACATGATGTGATCCTGGTTTCTTTGGCATGGTCGCCTCCTGTCTACTTGTGAAAATTTCCCGAAGAGATTTGCAGTATGTACATCAGCCACGAATCGGTCCTGAGGAGAATGGCCCTGAGCTGCTCATCGGTCAGCGCAGTCTCCAACTCGTGAACCCGATTGAACAGCTCGATCATCTTCACCAGCGCCCGAGTGTCGTGCATCAGGAAGTCGGTCAGCGGATCGTTGTTCAGCTCCCGGCAGACATAAAGTACCCTGGCTCGACGTGTAGGCTTGCCGTCATGTGGCAGATCCTTTTGGTTGGACACACCTGGAATCCACGTGGCGACGAGATCATCGGGTGCCAAACGCCTGAGCAGATGGTTCCATAGCTCCCTGAGCGAGCTCAGAATGTGCCTTGCCCGGTCGGCATTGTTACCATACAGGGCATCCCGAGCGCCGATATAGGGCCGAGCGAGCCCAGGATCGACCTGCTGCAGGAGAGCGATGCAGCCAGATGTTTCCAGCTCGGCTTCGGCGACAAGCTGAATTTCCGTTTCGGCCTCGTCCTCATCCCGGTCGCCCCAGGGGCGAAGGGTCTCGAGCGCGAAGCTGGTGGTGTAGATCTCACGAGTAGCCCCCGGCAAAATGAAGGCAGGCAGCCGCGTGATGTCCGAGATCTCCCGGATAGACTCTGCCAAACCTCCATACGACGCTGCCACATGGGCTATTGAGCTCTCCAGCCCCGCGATGACCGGCATCTCGATCTGGAAACGCCCCCTTATCGCCTCGAAATCGATGCCCACCATGAACCGTTCCGTAGCGGCAAGCCGCAGGGAGGTATCACACAGGGCCAGCTTGGCGAAGGCTTGAAGCTGTGAAAGCTGCGAGAAGTCGTGCTGGATAGGTTTGATCGTATCAAGCCATGACTGATGCGCAGCCGAAAGACTCTCGGTAATACGACTTGTCGCGGTGGCCTGTTTTATTAAATCCTGCCAGTGTTGATTGGCACTGACGATCTCCTGTATCCGGGCCGCTGCTCCAGACAGTTCAAGGGCGCGACTGATTTCCAACTGCTGACGACGGATCGGTTCCAGCGTGCACTCCATCTGCTCGATCACGCTGAGATAGGACGGCTTGGCCAGCCTGTTAATGGCCTCCATGTCCTGATGGAGCTTGGCGAGAGCGGTCTTGGCTGTTTTAAGATCGTCCGACATTTTCAAGTCAACCTGTTTCTACGGCCAGTTCTGTAGCGCCCAACCTGCCGCATCCAGGCCCAGATATATGGCTTCTGCCACCGGTTTGAGGCGTTACCTGGATCTGCGTGCTAATCCGCTCCTTCAAGGCGGGCACGTGTGAAATGACGCCGATGAGTTTGCCGTCCTGATGGAGCCCTGCGAGGGTTTCCAACGCGGTGTCGAGGGCTTCCTCGTCCAGGGTGCCGAAGCCTTCATCCAGGAACAGCGAATCCACCCGGACATTCTTGCTGGCCATATGAGACAACCCCAGGGCCAGGGACAGGCTGACGATGAAGCTCTCGCCGCCGGAAAGGTTCTTCGTGGATCGAATCTCCCCAGCCTGATAGTTGTCGACGACGTTGAGCTCCAGGGGCTGAGCATCGTCACGAGCCAGCAAGTAGCGGTCGGTCATTTTCTGCAATTGCCGGTTGGCGTGACCAATCATCATTTCGAAGGTCAGCCCCTGGGCAAAATTGCGGTATTTCTTGCCGTCTGCCGAGCCGATCAATTCGTGCAGGTTTTCCCACCTGCGGCACTCTTTTTTCTGAGCTTCGATAGCTGTCTGCTTTTCTTTTATCCGCTCTTTTGCAGCCGCATTTTCACTCAACTTGTGTTTCAGACCAGCAATGATGTCCCGTAGCTCTTTCAGGGCCTCCTCTTGTTCTTTGAATTGGGGCTCGATCTCCTCTAGCAACTTGTCGGTGACCTTGCGGGCCATTTCCGTGGCCAGGCGCGTTTCCCGATCCTTCTGTCTGGCCTTCAGATCCGTTTGACGCTCATCCAGATCCTTGGCCGTGGCTGTCAGCTCCCCCCGAGCTTCAGTGGGCAGTATGGCCGCCAGGAACTGTTCTTCATTTGAAAAGCCAACAGGCGCGAGCGCTGCGGAGAATTCTGTTTCAAGCCTTCTCAGTTCCGGTTCTCGTAGGTCGATGCGTTTCTTCAGAGATTCGACATGGGCCTTCGCGGTATTCCATTTTTGTTGGAGCTCATTGTGCCGGTCTCTGACCTGCTTTTCGGCACCTTCGGCATCCGAAATCGCCTTGTTTAAACGGCGCTCCTCATCGTCGGGATTCTTGTCGCCGTACAGTGCATTGCGCTCATCACTTCCGATGGCGAGATCCTTTTTCAAGGTCTCCAGGCGTTCCAGCTTTTCATTCAGGGCGGTGCTTTGAGTTTCGATAACCGCATCCAGCCGCTTCACCTCGCTGTCGATGTCGGCAATCTGTTTCTCGATGTCCGCCTTTTTCTTGACCTGGGCCTGCCACGCCTTCAGCCGCGCCGTGAGGGTTTCGATCAGTGATGAAATGTCCGTTTCGGAGATGTCCGCAATACCAAGCGGCTGGAGCTTGGTAGCAACAGCCTGCCTGTGTTCGGCAAAATCGGCACGGAGTTTCACCAGGCCGTCCTTCACCTCGGCGAGGGCTTTCTCGGCAGCCTTCTTGTCATTAGCCGCTGCTGACTCCAGCTTTTCACCATCCGTAAGGTTTGTGCGGGCCAGTCGTTCAGCGTCTTCGAGTTTCTTGATGGCGGCTTCCTGATCCTCGGCTTTGCTGATCAGGCTGGCCAGGGAATCGATCTTCCGTTCGGTTTCATCGGGGACAGGGACATTCCCTTCCGCGAAGGGGTGTTCGGTCGCGCCGCAGAGCGGACAGGGCTTGCCGTCTTCCAGTTTTGCCCGGTGATCTTCAAGTTCCGCAATTTTGGTCAGGAAGGCCATTTCACGCAGCAGGGTTTCCTTCTCGGTGCGGTATTCCCGCAACAAGCGGTCTCCCAGCAACTGGCTCAATGCATCTTTGCCCTGCTGAAGCTGTTTTAAGGCGTCCTCCAGTTCCTGCTTCCGAATGCCGGATTGCTTTTGACAGTCGTCGAGTGACTTTGTCGCCAGTTCCAGAGTCGTATTGGCCGCTTCTTGAGCAGCCTCTTTTTGAACGATTTCTTTTTGTTTGGAGAGCAGGCCGCCGATCTGTTCTTCAACGCCAGCCAGACCACTTATCAGCCATTCATCCTGTGCATGCTCCTTGAGATAGCCGTCCACAAGATCCAGCGTCTCATGAGCCTTGGATCGTTTGTCCTGCTCTTCGAGCCGGGCTTTTTTGTCTGCATCAATTTTTGCCGTAGCCTTCTTGCAGCCCTCATCCTCTTCCGATACAGCTTTTTTCTGATCGGCAAGTTTCTGATCAAGTGAGCGAACCTTCTGCAATGTTGGCGCGGCCGCTTTCAGCTCTTCTTTGGCCTGAGCAGTTTGTTGCTCAGCTGATTTCAGTGCCTCGGCCTGTTCCTTGGCGGAGGATTCCAGTCCAGGAAGCGCCTCTTCCTCGGCTTTCAAGCCTGCACTGTCATCCGCCTGCTGTTTGCGGGTGGCGGTGAGCGTTGCGTATGCGCCGTCCAGCGAGGCGGCATTCAAAGCCCGGCCCAGCTTTTCACGATCCGGTTTGAACGCCTCGATATCGCCCTGCAGCTTGCTCGCTTCATCGGCCAGGTTGACGATTTCCTTCCTCAGCCCATCGATGGTGGTGAGCCAGACAATGGCCTTCCCGGTTTCAGCGGCCCTGGCGGCAAGGTCTGTCTCATCCTTCAGCTTTGCTTCGAGTGCCTGCCTAATCTCTTGCTCCTGCTCCGGCTCAAGAATCACGATGCCTGCCGTTTCAGCCTGGAGCAGGTTCAGTTTTTCCCTCTCTTCGCGCTGGCGTTCATGGACACGGATGGATATCTGACTGTAGATCTCTGTACCCGTTATCTGCTCCAGGATAGGAGCCCGATCATCCGGTGCCGCTTGGAGGAACGCGGCAAAGCCGCCCTGGGCCAGCAACATGGATCGGGTGAAACGATCAAAGTCCATGCCGGTAGCCGACTCGATCTGGTCGGCTACACCTCTGATCTTGGATTCAAAGATTTCGCCGGAATCGGCATTGGCAATTTCGTGCTTCGGGGCCTGAAGTTCGCCATCCGGCTTCTTGCGTGCCCGGTGTTGACTCCAGTGACAGCGGTAACGCCCGGTCTGGGTTTCGAAGGTCACCTCGGCAAAGCACTCGCCGGTCTGGCGGGACATGATTTCGTTTCCGCTCTTGGTGACCTTGTTCAGGCGAGGCGTCCGCCCATAAAGTGCGAGGCAAATAGCATCGAGGATCGTGGTTTTCCCCGCGCCGGTGGGGCCGGTGATGGCGAAGATGCCGTCAGACGCGAAGGCCGGATGCATCAGGTCGATTTGCCATTCGCCGACCAGTGAGTTCAGATTCTTGAAGCGTACCTGCAGGATTCTCATCGACAGCCTCTCTATTTAAGCCTGCACATCGTCTTCATAGAGAGACGAGACCGTTTCCTGGTAGGCCCGAAGCAGCTCCGGCCGCTGCCCTTCAGGCACATCATGAACGGCGAGGCATCGTTCGAATACGTCGTTCACGTTCAGATCATCGAGCGTTTCCTCTTCATGGATTTGTCCCAGCACGCGGTCGATGATGCGGTTGTTCTTTATCCGGAGAATTTCCATTTGGGTGCCGGAAATCGCTGCCTCCAGGCGCTCACGCAGGTCGCCAATAACCTCAGTGCCGTCGTAGATGACTTCGAGCCAGCCTTGGGTGTCCGTTGCCGTCAATTCAAGGATGCGGCTTGAGATGCCGTCCCAGTCACCCTTGACGCGTTCGAGCTTTTGAAACACCGGTACGTCGATCAGCTGTACCGATGCAGCCGTGCTGTGGAACTCAACCTGGCAAACGCTCTTCTGCTGTTTTGCCTCTCCGAACCCCATGGGCAGTGGTGAGCCGCTGTAGCGTATGGTTTTGGAGCCGTTCACCTCTTGCGGGATGTGGAGGTGACCAAGCGCCAGATAGTTGAAGCAGGCTGGAAAAATCCCGGCCGTCACGTGAGCCAAGGAGCCGACATAGAGTTCGCGCACGCCATCACCATCGACGGTTTGTCCGCCTGCGGTGAACAGATGTCCCGTGCCAACGATGGGAATATCGACCCCGAGTTCCTCTCTCTTCTGCTCGGCCAAGGCGGCGACGGCAGCGTAATGAGTGCGGATGCCGTCAACCAGCTTTCGTTCCTTGTCCTCAACACTCTCACCAGCCTCTGCAACGCGGATATCCCGGTCGCGAAGGTAGGGCACGGCGCAGACAATCAATTCCGGAACGTCCTGCTCATTACAGAGCACCAGCACTTCGTCTTCTGGGGATGCGGTGCTATTACCGACCACGTGGACATCAAGGGCCTTGAGCAGCTCCTTGGGAGCATTGAGGAAGGACGGGGAATCGTGGTTGCCCGCGACGACGACAACATGCCGACAGGATGAGGCGGCCACCCGGCACAGGAACCGGTAATAGAGCTCCTGGGCACGATTGCTAGGAGCGCTGGTGTCAAAGACATCACCCGCCACCAGCAGGGCATCAATTTCGTTCTTCTGAATGGTCTCCGCCAGCCAGGTCAGAAAGGCCTCGAACTCCTCGTAGCGTTTTCTGCCGTAAAGGGTGCGGCCGATATGCCAGTCGGATGTATGGAGGATTTTCATTTGGGAACCTCGTCTTCCTCACCTCCCTTTTCGAGGTTGTTTTCCCATTTGGCACAAATCTTTTCGATATCAGGAATCCTTCCATCGGTAGACCAGCTTTTGAAAAATTGCGGGTTTTTGCTTCGAGGAGCTGGGTCAACTTCCCTCATTTCAACCAGTGCGGGAGCCTGAACACATTCTCCAAGCACAAGAGCGCTCCTCGGTGCCAATGCTGGTAATTGTTCAAGCAATTGCCCATATATCCCGGGGACAATTTCTCTAAAGTACCGAAGGTCTTCAGGATTTTGTAGTCGATGCACCACGAAGGAGTTGCATTGCGAAAGCACTGTTTTAGACATCTCACTTGGTCTTTGAGAGGCAACAACTAATCCCAATCCAAATTTACGTCCTTCACGCGCTATCCGTTCAAATACTTGCTTCGAGATGGAGTCGTCTTCATTCTTTTTCCCTTCTCGAATGTAGTTTTGGGCCTCTTCAAGAACAAGCACAACAGGGAATTCGCCACGGCCTATACCACTTTCAGGAAAGCTCAGGCGTTGCATAAATTCGTGTATCAAACGTCCAATAAGGGCTGTAACGTTTTCCAGAACCTCTGAGGCTAAGAGGCTGAGATCGACAATAACGACATTTGATCTTGAGGAACCATTCCTCTGCCTGTCGTAAAACGGCAAAAGGTTATCTTGAAGGCTCTCAGAACCGGATAAATCTCTATCCGGGTTGCTTTCCAGGCCAAGCAAATCCCGTAAAAAGGCAGCAAGTGAATGCTTTATTTGGGGCCATTCTTTTGTTGATGGACCGAAAAGAAACTCAAACCTTGAATCCTCAAGAAGCCTGAAAATCCGCATAAGCATCGTTGAGCAATTGTCCCTTGCCCGGCTTGAGCTTCCATCATCTCTGGACATAGCCTCTTCGATATGTCGATAGCGGAAATCTGTACGACTAAAATAGGATGGGCAATCAGCGGTAGCCACGGAGAGAGACTCATCACCCTCCGGCAGGCGCGACAGGGTTGACAGCAGTGAGTTTATCTGGTCTTTGATTCGGGTTTGTTTTCCGAGGTCAATTTGAGCATACGACTCGAATTTTTGCCCTTCCGAAGATATTCCCTCCCTGACAATGTCACAGACATTGCTAAAAACACCTTTTAATCCGTCGAGGGTAACAGAAGGATAGGCTTGGCCAACTAGTGTAATTGCTTCTGTATTAGCAGGATTGTCGAGATAGCCTAAAAGGCCATCACATAACTGGCGTATAGCCTTTGCATCACTTTTATCACCACCAGAGCAATAGCCCAAAACACGGTTGCATTCTTTGATTAAATCTTCGCGTAGTTGAAGCCATGCACTCCCGGTACTGGAGCTGTTACGTGCAGAGGAAAGCGCATTAAGCAAGACTGGCCTTTGCACACCGGGTGAAGCCCGGAAAATCCGTACAAAGTCATCGGAATCCATAAACCAATATGGAATCGCCAGTTTCTCTTTCTCGTTTGGATCTGTTGGAATGTATAGAGATTTAAACGCAGGTTTTGCATCGCTCCATTGGCTTCCGTTCACTTTCTGAAAAGCGGATCGATACTCGCCGTTCGTGTCCAAGATGACAAATCGTGTTTGCTTTACCTGTGGATGCTCAATAACGGACTGTAAAATGGTTGCTATAGAGCAGGATTTCCCAGATCCGGTACTCCCAATAATTGCAGCGTGCTTACCGAAGAACGTATCGGGGTCAATTTTGATGTCATAATCCGGAAAAACCGCAGAACGCCCAACAGGGATGCAGTACCCCGGTTCATCAGAATCATATTCGCAGGCGCATTTTTTGCCGAAAATAGCATCCAGATCTTCACGCTTTGTGATCAATACCGGTGAGTCTAATACGGGGAAAAGATTAATTCCTTGCTTGAATTCGTTTTCGTCAATCGTACCAATCATGGTTGCTTTCATCAGGCGGCGAGACGAAGGCAATGCCACCATTGTTTTATCTGCCTTGAGCTCACTTTCTTCTGTGAGGACAACGCGTGTCACCATGGCAACAATTCTTCGGGAACCGACAGGTATGATCACATAGGAGTTGATCGACCCGACTTCAATGGTTCCTTCATATGTTGAGCGGGTAAGAGCCTTCAGGTCCCGATTCAGCTCGATGGTCACTTGAGCTGTGTCAACAGCAACGACACGCCCGATTTCATGATCATTCGCCATCGTCAACCTCCGGCTGGGTTTCTTTAAAAGCGAGAGCCTTGAAAGTCTTCATGACCTTGGCATCAATTTCCTCTTCCCTGAGATCAGGAAGCAGCTGCTTAACAAAGTTGCCGAATGTACCGATATCCCATCCTGAAACGATCCAAACCCGTTCGTCGCCAATTTTCTGTAGTTCCTTCACAAAATCACTGCTCGGGTTGGGGTCCACGACAATTAATGTAAAGCTCGGTATTGCTAACGCCTGTCTAATAATCGCATTTACATGCTCATCACCAAAACCATATCCAATGGTGAAGAGCACCGATTGGGGCTGGACGACCGCATTGCCAAATCGACGGAACAATTCAGAATAAGGCAACCCAAGCGCCTGTCCATATTTTAGCGGTGATGGATAAATCAGGACGTCATCATCTTTGCATTGCTGGTTGAAAAAGGTTGCATACAGACCATACGGATTTTCCCAACCTTGATCAGTTCTATGCCATGTGATTGATCCGTGGAGCTTGTACAGATGCAACGCTCTGTCAAAGCGATGAACTCGGCCTTCGGTAGTCTGCGCCGGGAAATAAAAATCAAGGTCGTAGGATTCAGGTCGGAATACTCGCTTCATATTGCCGACAAAACCATCAACTAACACTGCTCCTTCCGCATCAGCTCCCTGTTCAATCAGAGTGTCATAATTGAGCGTGAAGAGGTTGGCCCGCCGAAGATTCAAAGGTCTGGTCAATATCTTCTTTATGAATTTTCTATGGACACCTAATTCACTTTCCTTACCTGCTGCCGGGAGGTTTATAAGATCCGTTAAGCATCCTGTAACTTTTCGGATCAGCGCTTCCAGATTGCCTTTTTCCAGTATCAGGTCGTCAGATCCCGTGCGGCCAATTTTGATTGCATCCGTGAAACTACCGATACCTGATCGCCACATTTGAAGATGACTCAGGTAATCTTCAAGGTTTATACAAATGGCCTCGGTTTCTTTGTCATCAGCCAATGGGCATTTTGCTTGGCGGTCGTCGAAGGAATAACTTTTCCCTGAGATGAGGGTGGCTGTTTCATAAAAACAGTGTATCCATTCAGGCGCACCCGATTTTGTTTTTTCGCTTTCGGCCTCTGCGAGTAAAGCATCTTCAAGAGGCTTGGGGATATTGGCCAAAGAGACACCGCCAGCAGATATCGAAGCGCCAGCACCAATCAGGAAGGAAACATTGTCAGTCTTTAATAATGTTCCGATACGTACTCGGGTTTCTTTCAGTACCTCGAGCAGTTTCTTTTTAGCCTTTGAATAATCAGTATCTGCCGAATCAGGGTCTTCGGCAATAAGCGACATGACCTTCGATTCAATCAAGTCCAGTGTGCCAATTTGTATTTTATATTCCGATAACTCGGTCTTATTCGCGCTCATAAAATCGCTCCTAATTTTTCAGCACCTTAGTGGCGGCAGCCTTCACGGACATTCAAATATCCTCCTCAAGGATCTGGCCATTTTCGAGTAGCCATTGCTTTGCCTTGTCCATTTTCGAGGACTGTGCTCGAACAATATTCCAAAACCGAGGTGTGTGGTTCGCTTCCAACAGGTGAGCCAGCTCGTGAATGATCACGTAATCAACGACATACATCGGTGCCTTAATGAGTCGCCAGTTGAAATTTATGTTGTCCTTGATCGTGCAGGACCCCCAGCGATAGCGATTATCAACGATCTTGGCATTTGTGAATGCCACTCCGAGATCATTGGCAAACTTTTTGGTCCGGGGCAGGATTTTTTCCGTGGCCTTGTCCATGTACCAATTTCGCAGGACCTGCTTGCGCTCAGCAGAAAGCCTCGCCGGGATCAGGAAACGTTGCTCGAAACGAATCTCTTCCGAGCTGTTTTGGACTACTTCGATCTGATATTGACGGCCCAGGTAGAGTGCGGATTCGCCGTTGACCAGCTCTTTGCCCGGCGGATGAGGTAATGCGTATTTTTGCGCATGTTTGGTCTTTTCATAAATCCACTTCCGTTTTGATTCGATGATAGATTGAATCTTCTCCTCGGAGGTGGATTCCGGCGCATGGACAACCACACTGCGATCCCGTTCGACGGTAATCGTCAGCTTTTTACGGTTAGGCGACCGCTTGATGGTATAGACCAGCTCCATGTTTACTCCGCGTAAAGAATCACATCATTATTCTTTTCTGCTATTTCCATCACCCGGCTGATGATCTGAGCGCGATTTTGAAGTAAGTTCGGCAGCTTTGTATAGGCAGGCTGCAAAAGTGTCGCTTGGATATCGGCCTTGAGCTTGTTGCGAGCAGGAATGCTCTCCCAGAAACCGGCAAGCTTCAGTTCCCTTTCAACAACTAGGAAAACCTGCTGGGTGAGATCGACGAGAACGGAAATTTCATCCTCATCCAGTGCCTTTTCGCCAAAAACTTCACGTTTGAAACTCCGGAAAAACGGCATCTGTTTCTTACGGTGGAGGCCATAGGTCGGCTCCTTGCTGGCGCTCTTGATTCGCTCTCGCAATTTTTCCAGCTCTTCATAAATTTTTCTCCAATTATCTCGAAAATCCTGGAATATCTGCGCCAGTGCCTCGGCGAAGGAGGCCTGTAAATCCGGATCGTCATCCAGTTCAACATCCAGGTGATGGCGAATAGCGTGTTCCACTTCCGCCGCCTTGGTCTTGGTGCGGTTACGCTTGCCGACGTTTTTTTCAAAGTCTTCATCAAGAATAGAAATCGGCTCAATCTTCTGATCGATATTCTTCGATTCCAGATACTGGTCGGTAATCGCACGAAGCTTTGGAGGTATGCCTTTCATGCTTAAGCGTTCGTCACGGAAATGCTTTCCGGCCAGAACATTGATTTCCGCAAGAGTATTATAGTCGCTCATAAAATCCAACGCCTGCCGGGCGGGAAAAACCAGATTCATGCATTTCGTGAAGTTCTTGAAGGCCTGCATATAATCAAAACGCAAATCTTCATCATAAAAAACATCAAAGAACGCATCATGGTCCGTGAGGTCCGTCAGACCATGTTTTTGAAGCAGGCCCATAATTTCAGCATGGCTGTTTTGGAGGTCGCGGAGCTCTTCTTCCGGAAAGCTCAGCGTATCGATGATTTCTTTTTGTTCCCGCTCGTCATAGGCATCGATGGCTTTTTTCAGGTGATGACCTACACCGACATAGTCAACGACAAAGCCCTTGTCTTTTGTGTCACCGCCAACACGGTTAACCCGGGCGATGGCCTGAAGAAGATTGTGATCGGTAATAACCTTGTCCAGGTACATGACCTGCTCTACTGGCGCGTCAAAGCCGGTAATGAGCATGTTGTTGACGATGAGGATGCCCATGTCGCCAGTCACCCCTTCGTCCTTGCCGCCAAAGCTCAGTTTGAAACTTTTGATACTGCGCTCATGTTTAGAACTATCGGAATACTCTTTCAAATGTGGTAGATCGTTATGTCCACCGGAAATGATGACATCCGATTGCATCCTCTTAAGCTGTTCAATGTCCAGACCGCCCGGGTTAGCCTTTTGCAGATCCTCTATCTTCGCCTTTAAAGCGGCATCTATATATTTCTTGTACCGAACTGCCGCTTCCCTTGAAGTCGCCACAACCTGAGCCTTGTAGCCATTGGGGAACACATGGGTAAGGTAGTGGTCCACCATGTCCTTCGCCTTGGCTTCTATGGTCGATTCAGCCTCAAGATAGGCGTCTCGGGACCCATAACCGAGTATTTCAAGGCGTTCTTGCAGATTGTAATCGCTGAACATATCCGCAAACGCCTGGTCCATGCCCGCCTGATCGGGCACTTCCGCGTTATGGGTGCGGCCTTCGTAAACGATCTCCAGTGTCACCCCATCGTCGATGGCTTGACGCATGGTGTATTTGTCGATGTAGTCGCCAAAGACCCGTTCAGTCTTGTCGATGGGAGTGCCGGTGTAGCCGATTTTCGCGGCGTTTGGGATGCCTTTGTCCAGGTTCGCGCCCAGCATCTTGTACTGTGAACGGTGGGCCTCGTCCGTCATGACCAGGATATTGGGGCTGTCATTGAGTTGCGGGAAGGTTTCGGTCAGGTCCGCCTCGCGGAACTTATGGATCATGGCCATCACCAGATCCGAGGTGTCGGCGCTGAGCAGCTCCTTGAGTTTCCTGATGCTGTTCGCCACCTTGACCGTAAAGCCTATACTGCGACTGGTTTCATTGAGCTGGCCTTCCAGTTGGGTCCGGTCGGTCACAAACACGACCTTCCAGTTGGACAATGCCGCATGCCGGTACATCTCACGCACCATGAACATCATGGTGAGCGACTTGCCCGACCCCTGGGTGTGCCAGATAATGCCGCTGCGTTCGCGTGGGCTTTTCCCCTGGAGCAGGCGCTGAACTGCCAGTTTCACCGCCCTGAACTGCTGGTAACGGCCGACAATCTTGATCGTCTGCCCCTTGTCATTTGTGGAGAACAGGGTGAAGGTGCGAATCAGGTCGAGGAGATTGCCCTTGTCCATCATGCCCGCCACCAGGCGCTGCTGATCGTTGGGACTGCCCGAGCCGTGGTCGAGGTCATTCAATGTGCGTGGGTAGGGATCGGACCAACGGTAAAAATGTTTTTCACTGTGGGTGGTGATCGTCCCGAACTTGGCTTCCTGGCGGCAAGTGGCAATGACGATCTGATTGAAATAGAAAAGCGGCGCACTGCCTTCACCTTTGGCCCCGCGCTGCTCGCTGTAACGCAACATTTGGTCGATGGCTTCGGGGATGGCATCTTTGACCTTGGGGGATTTGCACTCGATCAGCACCACCGGCAAGCCGTTAACAAACAGAACTATGTCCGGGATGATATGATGCTCGGTGCCAAGAATGCGGACCTTGAACTGACAAACCGCGATAAACCGGTTGTTCTTCGATGGGTCCTTATCAAAATCGATAAACCGCACCGTCGGGCTTTGCTCTCCCGTCTTGCGGTTTTCGCTGACACTGGTGTTTTCTAGCAGCAGATGGAGTGCGTATTGATTGTTCTCTATAAGCCCCGTTCCTGGAAAACTTGCAGTCAACTGCTTGGTGACCTCTTCAACCTGGTCATCCTCCAGCCAGGGGTTTATCACCTTGACCTGCTCCCGCAGGACCTTCGGCATGACCACTTCGGTGAAATTGTCGCGTAAGGAATGGGCCGGAGTCTGCTTCTCATCTGTCAGGTCGATAATTTCCCAACCAAGGCCGGATAGCTGATCGAGCAGCGGCTTTTCCACATGGTTGCGCTCATCGAGCTTGATATGGTTTGCGGTTTTCTTCGTGCTCATGAGCAGACCTCAATGTTTTCTATTAAGGGTGTAACCCGCTTCTTGCCGGTGAGCAGGTCTTGCATCAGGGCGGTTTTGAGAGAGCGAAGTTTTTCAGAGTAAGCGATCTGAGCGTCGATCTGGCTGCTGGCCGCGCTCAAAACGGTTCTTGCTCGTGTCTTCTCATCGGGATCGGCGGAAAACGGTAGAATCATTTTAGAAAACAGCGCCTTGTTAACGATTGGAACAGCTTGAAGTCCCGCTTCCCTTCGCAGTTGCGGCCTCAAGAAGAGTCTCATCGCGAATAACAGCATTTCCGCATCTTCTGAAATGTATGGAATAAGAGTATTGATCTGTTGATTCGTAGCACACTGTGATTTTGTTAACCCGATTTTACCAATCGTTGACCCTATACACACAGTACAGATCGAATTCACTGGAATCGCTCGGCACACTGACAATCCAGATGGCGACAACGTTTTTTCGGTCTGCGTAATCAACTCTGAAGTGTTACTTATGTCCTTCGGCGACACAAACATGATGTCGCCATCGTAGTAATTCTCGACTGAAGTACTTGGTGTCGATCCAGTAACCACTTCACCTAATGAGTCGACAGTGAACAGCTCCCACTCCACCGGAATTCGCCCCAGGGGGGAATCCTTGAAGTCATGGGTTTCTTCGGAGCGAAGATTTCCATGCTCATCAATACCCCGGGTGAGAAGGTCCTGCATCAGACCGGTCTTGATGCGCTGCTGCTTGGCAATCAAGCTTTCCGTCTGCTCAATGGCCTGATCGACTTTGGAAAGAACTTCAGCGATTTTGGATTGTTCGGGTTTGGAGGCTGGTATATGTAGTTGTAATTCTTTTATTGTCGTTTGGTTAATTGAGGCTTGATTGACGGCTTGTGTTGCCATTTTTTCAAACCAAGGCTTTGCTTCTATGAGCTTAAAAAACAAAAAGTTTACATCTATGTCGTCGGAGCTACGAAAAACCAATAGATTCATTCCGTGAAACAGATATGTACCATTCTTAACTTGTGCAGCTTTCCCAATGTGTTTGAGGCTGTTGATGTTGCTAAATAAGATGTCGCCAGTTCTTAATAAATAAGAACCGGGAATCTTCTCCACATACCCAACTTTTGTCGGATCAATCATTCCATTAGAAATTGTTTCAATCCGTGTTACGGGGTATTCGGTAATCCATCCAACTTGTTTGCCTGAGAAACCATTGCGAATCAAAACTATCAGATTTCCAAAATCAATATTACCCCATCCTTCTACAGCAGTATTCATTTCAAATACCCCAGCCCAGTAAGAAATCTATTCAACCCACCAAGGGTAGTTTCCCGTTGCTGCTCAAGCTTCTGGCTACTTGTCGCATATTTATTCCAGAGATTTTCAACTCCCTGAATCAGTGCTCGCTTTTCCGCGTTTAAATACCGTTCCAGCTCTCGACCGGCAATGTCGTAAAGTTTCTTCAGAATGAGTCGCTTAGCTTCTTCGACAGTCAGTTGGCCTCCAATTTCCGCCAGCAGAGCATCGGTTCGGGCAATGCGCGCCTTCAAAGCTGCTTTGTCTTTATGCAGGGCGGTGATTTTCTTCTTGTCCGTCTTATTGTCTGCATCGAGTTCGGCTATTTGCTTATCAACCTGCCGGATCAGTTCCCGGTTTTCATCCGTGAACCCTTCAGCGCCCAAACGTTTCAATTCGAGCTTCAGTTCCAGTTCGGTGGTTTTCTCTTTCAGTGCGTCCTTGGCGTCCTTGATTTTTTTCTCGATCTTCTTGATGGCGGCATCCAGTTTTTTCAGCTCATCCAGTTCCCGCCTGGCAGAGGCCCCGGGTGTGTCCTTCAAATCATCGATGAGTGCCTTCAATGCCTTTTTGATAACGGCGGCAGTGACCTTCTCGTCTTCGTCCGGCTCGTAGGCAGCCGTCTCCTGGGCAGTTTCGACAGCCTCGGCCAGCTCGCTTTGTAGTTCGCTGATTTTGTTTTCCAAGGAATCAATAGCGTCGGCCTCGGTTTGAAAGAATTCCGCAATCAGATATTCATCGGGAATCAGGGTGTGATGCCAGCCGATGGAAACGATGGTTTTCAAGTCGTAGCGGATCTGTTGCCACCAGTTCACAAACACCCCCGCGCTCTTGAATTCGTCCAGTACGCTAAGGGGTATCATCTTGTCCTTGAGCGTTGTCAGCAGCTCAATGCGTACATCTGGCATTTTTTTTCCGTTGCCATTGCCGTTATTGGCCCGCTCAAGTCGGGCAAAATCGTTCTGCGCCACCTGCCACCAATCCTCAAGGGCTTGCGCGTGAGTGGTAAGAGTCTGGACAACGGCCGAATTGGCTTCGATAAGTTTTTTGATATCCGTCTTTTCCTGAACGGTCTCCTTAAAGGCGAGGTACTTTGGACGTTCCGCTTGAAAGAGGGTTTCAGCAGCCAGGCCAAAACGGGCAAAGTCCTCATGCCGCGCCGTTACTTCATCTTCCGGAATGCCGCCGATGAGATGGGCTTGTACATCTTCGGGCTCCGGTTCAGGGGTGTTGTCGACATAACGGCGAATGTTCAGGTTGTAATCGTGTTTATCGACGATTTCGGAGGTGTCGACCAGACGGCTGTATTTTGGGAGTTCCTGTTTCAGGGTGAAAATGGTGTCGATTTTCTCGATATCTTCCGGGCGCAGCTTGTTTTGGTTCTTACCCTCGGCAAATTCACGGTCTGCGTTGATGAACAACACCTTATTGCGCAGATGATCCGGCTTGTTCTTATTACAGACCAGCACACAGGCGGGGATGCCGGTGCCGTAAAACAGGCCTTGCGGCAGGCTGATGATGGCCTCGATGACGTCATCGTTGATGAAAAGTTCCCGGATAAGCTTTTCCTTGCCGCCACGAAACAGCACGCCATGGGGCATGATGGTGGCCATATGGCCATTGCCCTTGAGGCTGGCCAGCATGTGCTGGACGAACATGAGGTCGGCTTTTTTACCGGTCTCGGGACACCACTCCCGAAAACGATGGGTAAATTTAACGCTGGCTCGGTTGTAATTCTGTGAAAAAGGAGGATTGGCCAGCACCCGGTCGAATTTGCGAATCTGGCCATTATCGAGAATTTGCGGGTCCTCCAGAGTATCTCCGTTTTCGATGGTAAAACGGCTGATGTTATGGAGGATCATATTCATGTTACAGATGGACCAGACTGTGCCATTGGAATCCTGTCCATAAAGAGCCAGGTCGTTGGGGTCCTGACCCTGTTCTTCGACATATTGATGTGCCTGAATCAGAAAACCGCCTGAGCCGACCGTTGGGTCATAAATGGTATTGCCTGCCTGTGGCTTGACGAGCTGCACCAGCAGACGGACGACTTCGGCGGGGGTATAGAATTCGCCACCTTTCTTGCCCGCGCTGTCGGCAAAATATTTAATCAGGTATTCATAGGCTGCCCCGAGAAGATCAGGGAACTCAAAGTTGTCGTTTACCAGGACAAAATTGGGCTGATTGAAATGGTCGAGGAGGTCTTTCCATTTCTGATCGGGAATCTTGGTTTTTCCCTTGATTTCATTGAAATTGATATTGTTCTTGAGCACTCCGGCTAGGGAATCATTCTCGTCCTCAATGGCGGCAATGGCTTTATTGAGCATATTGCCAATGTCGTGCTTTAAATCTTTCAAAGCGGGGACGGTGTTACCGTCCTCATCCACCCATGTTTCGTGCCAGCGGGCACGTTTGGGCACGTAAAAGGTCTCGCCGTAGGATGTTTTATCCTCAAGGAGCTCATCGACCAGGTCGGGCTGATCTTTCAAATGTGCGAAGGTTTCGTGGCGCAGTTGGTGCCGCTTACGATCAAATTCATCAGAGAGCCGCTTCAGGAAAAGCATGCCGAAGATGAATTCCTTGAACTCGGAAGCATCCATTTTACCACGTAGAATATCGGCAGCTTTCAGCAGGAAGGATTCAAGCTGGGATAAAGTTATTTTCTCTTTGTTCATTTTTTATCTCCTGATTCCTGTTTCTTCTCTTCTGCTGCCGCGCCGCCAGCCTTGACCCACTCGTCCACTTCATCTTTCTTGAACTTCCAAAGACGGCCCATGCGATGGGCGGGCATCGCATGCTTGTCGATCCAGCGGTAAACGGTGTCACTGCTGACACCGAGGTACTTGCCTATCTCGTCTACTGATAACCAGCGGTCTTCCATCTCGGCCATTTCTCTATGTCCTCATGGGCAATTGGTTTTCTTGCCACGCCAGAGGCGGTAACGGGGATGCTGGGCGCAACTTCCCCAACTTAAAACATCCTCTAATATATTTAGGCAGGGGCCGATTGTCAAACGCTTTCGTCCGGATAAGGCAGCAAAGATCGGCTCACGTGCGTAACCACTGGCCACTGGCGACTCTTTCCGCGTAAGGCGGGCATGGCATCCAATAGGTCCAGGCTGGAATCGAGGTGCGCCCGCATAGCACCGCCACCATCACCCGCTGGTACATGCTGTGTCCGCCGGGCCGAAAGCCTTCCAACCGGTCGATGGGCGGCAGGTCGCGCAGCGGGTCGGTGAGGGTCACCAGTTCCCCATGGATCAGATCCCAGTCGCCAGTCGGGCGGCCGAAACGCAGCGTGCCGATCTCCTGCTGCCTGCGGGCGTCGGCCAGTGGATCGGCGGTGCCCCGGGCCAGGATCAGACCTTCCGGCACTTCGAGCGCCGGGAACCCGGCATGGAGATGGTAGAGCCTGCCCCAGACCACGGCCGGTTCGATTTTGCGGGCCTGGGCGCAGAAGCGTTGATGGTTCCAGTAGCCCCGTTTCAGGGTGCCGTAAACGAAGAGCCGGAGGATGGTCTCGGGAGTGTCTTCCGGGTTTGTGTTCAGGTTCGCGGTGTCTCCAATGTTCATGCATTCACTCCTTCGGGCAGTGTCCCTTTGCGCTCCTGGGGTATGAAGCGGAATTCGCTGTTTTCGACGGCCCGCACATCCGCGTGCCGGATGGTGAGCATGGTCATGGGCGGCACCTCCAGCTCGCGCCAGCCCTTCTCGTTGTCCACGGCAAAGTCGATAAAGGCGTCGTCCGAGGCATAAAGCACCACCCGGTGCTGGCGGTGGATGCGCAGGCAAAGCGGCTTGTTGCCCTTCAGCACGGTGATGGTGCCGGGGTCGAGCCGCGAGGCCAGAACAGCGCTCATCTGGCCGCGACAGAGAGCGAGCGCCTTTTTCAGGCCCTCCTGGTCGATGGGGCCTTCGGGCGCGAAACGGTCGGCCAGGCGGAAGATCAGCTCACTGTCCACCTCGGCGTAGCGCGGCAGCCCGAGACGGCGGAACAGATAATCGGCGTTGTAGATGGTGCCGTTGTGCGTGCCGATGACGATCCCGGCCCGGATGGGATGGTTGTTGCGGTTGTTGAATTCGTTGCCCCGGGTGCGCCAGCGGGTGTGGCCCATGAGGATGGTGGTCTCGTTGTCGACATGCCCGATCAGTTCCTGGAACGGCTTCTCGTAGACCAGCTCGTGCGCCCGCATCGGCCGCTTGAAGATGCGGTGGCTGCCATCGGTCTTGAGCCAGGCCAGACCGGAGGCGTGTGGGCCGCGCTCCTCGCTGTGCAGCAGCATGCGGATGAAGACCTCGCGCAGGTAATCCCGCTCGTCGGGCCGTCTGCGCTTGCGACCGAAGATGATGCCTACTTGTCCGCACATGGAGCCGGGTCCTCCTTGCCGCCGAAGTTCTTGCCGAGGGGTCTCGTCCCCTCAAGGACGAAGGCCGCGTATTCGCGCCGGTGGTCCGCCAGCCACTCGGCCACCTCCTGGTAGCCCATCTCGGCGGTCAGCCGGGTCACCTCCGGGTGGTCGAGCATGTTGGTGCGCCCGGATAGCCGCACCGTCTCCAGGGCATCGAGGAAGCGTTCCGGCCAGGGATCGCTGGCCTTGTCGTCGGGCAGGAACTCGATCAGGCCGTGCCGGGCCAGACGGGTGAGAAACTCGGCGGCCGCAGCGGCGGCGGCCCCCGGCAACGGCTGTGTCGGCCCGCCTTCGATGCCGGAGAGCACCTCGGTCATGTAGTCCCGGGGCGCTCGACTGGCGGTGAACGGCGTCTGGCCGCGCATCAGCTCGACCACCTCAAGGCAGTCGGCGGCTTGCAGGGTTTCCCCGCTGCCGGGGATCGGTTGGCCGTCCAGCGTGGTGGAGCGGATCAGAATCTTCATGGGGCACCTCCTTAAACAGTGAGGCCGGGAACTTGCCCGGCCTCGTTGGTGAGAGTGGTGGTTGTTTCGTCCGGAAGGACGTCCTCCGGTTTAGGCCGTCCGTTCTTGAAGGCGGCGTCGCCTGGCATGTTGGCCATCAGATGCTTGCGGGCGGTCTTGAACTCGTCGCCGATCAGGCTGAGGTGGAGCAGGAAAACCCGGAAGTCGTACTTGGCGCTCTGGGGATCAAAGTCCCGCTTGCGGCTGGAAGCGGCCCGGCCGTTGAGCGCCTTGGCAGCGACCGCGAGGCAGAATTGCAGGTAGGCCTTGATCCGCCCCGCGTGGAGGGTCGCCTCGAACCAGCGGAACTCCACCGTGCCCCGGTACCAGACGTTGTGCAGGTTGACCCCGTGGTAGCGGCTGTTGTCGTAGTGCTGGGGCT